>JAUWOI010000431.1 GCA_030612185.1 Anaerolineae bacterium | reverse complement strand
TTTTGGGCTTTGGGCTTTGGGCTTTGGGCTTTGACAACGAGGTCATTGGGCCACTTGAGCCAGACCTGCAGTCCTGCGACCTCTTCAACCGCGTCAGCCGCCGCAAGCGCGCACAGCATTGTCAGCCGCTGGGCCTGGGTGGGGGGCAGGGTGGGGCGGAAGAGGATTGAGCAGAGCAGGCAAGTGGCCGGCGGGGCCAACCAGCGCCGCCCCATTCGCCCCCGTCCGGCCGCCTGCTCGTCAGTCACGACCACCGTGCCCTCGGGCGCTCCCTGCACCGCCAGGCTCTTCGCCACGTCGTTGGTCGAGCCCGTGGTGGGCAGATAGACCACCTTTCGCCACAGCGTCACTGGCCCCAACGTTTCCTCGATCTGCTCCTGGCTCAATTCGTTTGCATCTTTCATCTTGCTCCCTGTCTCTTGTCTCCTGCTTCCTGCCTCATTCCTGTCGTCACTATTCTACTCTCCCTACTCTTCCCTGTCAACGCAGTTGCCTTCGGCGGCGATTTGTTGTACAATCAAGGCGCAATGGACCGCCTTTGGACCCCCTGGCGTATGCCCTACCTGCGTGGCGAAGAAGAAGTGCCTGAAGGGTGCATCTTCTGCGCCAAGCCACAGGAGGACGACGCGGAGGTACACATCCTCCACCGTGGCCAACTGTGCTACGTGATTCTCAACCGTTTCCCCTACAGCAACGGGCATCTGATGGTTGTCCCCTACGTCCATGTCCATTCGTTGGAGGGCCTGGACGCTGAAACGTTGGCTGAGTTGATGGCACTGACACAGTTGAGCCTGCGGGTATTGCGGGTCGCATACGAGCCGCAGGGCTTCAACGTCGGCGTGAACATTGGCGTGGCCGGGGGGGCCGGGGTGGCGGAGCACGTCCACCTGCACGTCGTGCCCAGGTGGGGAGGGGATACCAACTATATGACCGTCGTGAGCCAGACACGGCTCATCCCGGAGTGGCTGGATCAGACCTATGATCGGCTGCGGCTGCTTTTTGAGCGGATGAGCGCGGAGAGAGGTGGGTAAGCGACGTGGTATCGAAGGTCAGACAAAATCATCACTCTCAGGAGGAAACACAATGTCAGATAGAGCACGTCAGGCCGTCATCGTCTCCGCCGTCCGTACACCCGTCGGCAGGTTCCAGGGCACGCTGGTGTCCCTCTCCGCCTCCGACCTGGGGGCGGTCGCCGTCCGCGCCGCCGTCGAGCGGGCCGGAGTGGAGCCCGCCTCGATTGACGAGGTGCTGATGGGTAATGTGGTTCTGGCCGGGCAGGGTCAGGCCCCCGCTCGCCAGGCCGCCATCAAATCCGGCCTTCCCCCCACCGTTGGTGCTACCACTATCAACAAGATCTGCGGCTCTGGCCTCAAGACGGTGATGCTGGCCGCTGCGATGATCAGTGTTGGAGATGGCGATATCTTCGTCGCCGGCGGGATGGAGAGCATGAACAACTGCCCCTACATGCTCCACAAGGCCCGCTTCGGCTACCGGCTGGGCGACGGCAAACTGGTGGACGGGATGATCTACGACGGGCTGTGGTGTGCCTTTGAGAACCAGCACATGGGCAACAGTGCCGAGTGGATCGCCCGCGAGTATAACCTGACGCGGGAGGAACTGGACGAGTATGCCCATAACAGCCAGATGAAGGCCATCGCCGCCATTGACGCGGGTCGTTTTCAGGACGAGATCGTGTGCGTCGAGGTGCCGCAGCGCAAGAAGCCACCTGTTCTCTTCGACACCGACGAGGTGCCCCGGCGCGATACCAGTCTGGAGAAACTGGCCCGCCTGCGGCCCGCTTTCCAGCCCGACGGCATCGTCACCGCTGGGAATTCTCCTGGCATCACTGACGGGGCCGCCGCGACGGTCGTGATGGCCCGCGAGAAGGCTGAGGAATTGGGCATCCAGCCGCTGGCCCGCGTCGTGGCCTACGACCAGGCGGCGGTCGAGCCACTCAAGGTTTTTACCGCTCCCATCTTCGCCGTGCGGAGACTGCTTGCGAAGACCGGCACCACCGTGGACGACTACGACCTGGTCGAGATGAACGAGGCCTTTGCCGCCCAGTGCCTGGCCGATGGGCGGGAACTGGGCCTCGACTGGGAGAAGGGCAACGTCAACGGCGGGGCCATCGCGCTGGGCCACCCCATCGGCTGCTCCGGCGCGCGTGTGTTGGTCACGCTCATCTACGCGCTGCGGCAGCGGGGTCTCAAGCGCGGCCTTGCTACCCTCTGCCTGGGTGGGGGTGAGGCAGTGGCGATGGCAATCGAATTGGAGTAGCGAGTAGATGAGTAGGGAGGAAAACAATATGGACATCGAGAGAATCGCTATCATCGGCGCGGGCACGATGGGCAATGGCATCGCCCAGGTCTGCGGAGCGACCGGCTATCAGGTCACGTTGATAGACGTCGTGCCGGAACAACTGGAACGGGCGCTGGCCTCGATCAACAAGTCGGTGGAGAAACTGCACAGCAAGGGCCGCCTGACCGACGAGCAGCGGGAGGCGGCGCTGGCGAACATCACCACTGCCTCCGAAGTTACCGCCGCTGCCGACGCCGATTTCGTCGTCGAGGCGGTGGTCGAGAGTCTTGAGATCAAGGAGCGAGTCTTCGCCGAACTGGACGAGTGCACCCGTCCCGAGGTCATCCTGGCCAGCAACACTTCATCCATTTCCATCACCGAACTGGGTGCCGTCACCCGCCGGCCAGACAAGGTCATCGGCATGCACTTCATGAACCCGGTGCCGCTGATGAAACTGGTCGAGGTCATCCGAGGGCTGGTGACCTCGGACGAGACGGCCGGTACCGTCGTCGCCCTGGTGGAGAAACTGGGCAAGACGCCGGTCGAGGCACAGGACTACCCTGGATTCATCTCCAATCGCATCCTCTGCCCGATGATCAACGAGGCGGTCTACGCGCTGATGGAGGGGGTGGGCACGCGGGAGGCGATTGACACGGTGATGAAGTTGGGGATGAACCACCCGATGGGGCCGCTGGCGCTGGCTGACTTGATCGGGCTGGACATCGTGCTCAACGTGATGGAGGTGCTGCACGCTGGCCTGGGCGACGATAAGTACCGTCCCTGCCCGCTCCTGAAGCGTATGGTGGCGGCCGGTCACCTGGGGCGCAAGATCGGGCGGGGGTTCTACGAGTACGAGTAGCCGGCATTATCCCGAAGGCACCTGAGCCGCCGGAGGAATAGTTGGGGAATCACTCCCCCGCCATCCCCGCCAGCGCGATCACTGCTGGCGTCCAGTTCTTGTGGTAGCGCAGCGCCGCCTCGAAGTCGGCCCGCGCCCCGCCGGTGTTCCCTTGCGCCAGTCGCGCCACCCCGCGCCAGTAGTACGATTCCTCCAGGTTGTTCGCCGTCGCCAGCGTCGCGCCGGCCAGTGCGATGACGTCATCGTAGCGTCCCACGGCGTGGTAACTCTCGTAGGGGCCGAACTGGTACCACAGCATGCGGTAATGCAGACTCAACTGGCGTGCCTGGTCGTAGGCGACCACGGCCTCGGCGTGCTGTCCCAACGAGGTCAGGCTGGAGCCAGCGCTGAACCAGGAGAAGGTCACCCAATCCGCGCAGTCGGCGTAGGCCACGCAAGACTCAGGCATGGTCAGGGCCTCGACACGGGCCGTCTCCAGTGCCCGCTCGTACATCACCGCGTCGTCTAAGTCAGGGCCGAGGACGGCCGCCAGCGGTTCCCACCGCTCCAGCGCGTGGACGACCAGGTAGGCCCGGTTGAAGACGCGCCATAGTTCGTCCAGTTCCTGGTAGCCGATGGTCACGTCGGGGCCATGGAGCGAGTCGTAGGTGAGGAACTCCTGGGCGGCGTCATCGTAGCCGATGATGAGCCGGTAGTGGCCCAGTTGGTCGTGGGCGTCGCGCACGTACCAGGTCTCGACGATGACCGGGAAGCCTGTACGCACGAGTGATTTGAGCCCGTCGAGGGTGCCACCCACGCGCACAATCGCACCCAGGCCCAGGCCGCGCGTGTATGCCTCCATTTCCCACGGGCTGACGTTCTTGTCCTCCGGGTCGGGCTTGAGGACAGGCGCTACGTCGTACTGGGTCTCGCCACGCCCCCAGTAGGAGAGCGCCATTGCCAGTGTGGTCGGCCCGCAGTTGTTCCAGCCCTGGTGCTCGTGGCGCAGGCCGGTTAGCGTGAACCTGATTGGGGGCGTGGGCGTTGGTTGGGTTGTTGGTTGGATAG
>JAUWOI010000307.1 GCA_030612185.1 Anaerolineae bacterium | reverse complement strand
TGCCGAACTCGTCGCTCTCAGCGTAGGCCTCAAAGTGGCCGACAAAGGGGGACTCGCCCTCGGCAAAGACAAAGGCTCCTGGCAACAGCGTGGTGCCATCGGGCTCTAGCACTTGGCCGCTGATGGAGGCATTGATCGGCCACACCTCGAAGTCCTGCCGGGTGGCCGAGCCCGACTGAGCCGCCACCAGCGTCGTGGTTGGCACCGCCACGTAGCCGCTTTCTGGATCCACCCAGGCGCGCAGGTGCCAGGTGCCGGAGACCACCGCCATCTTGTACTCGGCGCTGGCCGGGTCCACCCGGACGCCGCCCCAGTGACCCCGTTCATCCTCGCCAAAGACCTCGCCCCAGATTGGCTCTTCCGGCGGCAACCCGGTCAGCCCATTGATCAACTGACCCTCGATTGCGGCATCTTTGTGCTCCAGAGGCACTGTGATGAACACGCGTGCCGCTGGGGGAACCGGTACGGGGTGATCGGTGCCGCCCGAGACAAAGGGCGCGTGGGGCGGCAGGTTCAAACCGACGCTGTACATATGCCCGCCCCTGACCTTGAGTTCGAACCCGCCGTCCCTCATGGGCGCGTCGGAGAAGAACTCCAAGGTGGTCGCTAGTTCGGCCCAGGCCCAGCCGTCCAGCCCCCGCAACCGCTCGGGCACGGGGGCATTGGCGTCTACGGCGATCCCCTCAATGCGGGCGCCAGCCCAGGTCAGCGCAAAGTCCACGCCTCTAACCTCGCCTTCTGGCGCCACGCGCACCAACCGTGGGTGGCCACGAAAGACAAAGTTCATCTCGGGTCTCGGGTGGGGCTCGACGAACCATTCCCCACCGATGACGGGCATAGTGTAAACGCCGCTGGCGTCTGTCTCGGCCCAACCCCAGCCAAAGCCCTCAGGCTGCCAACCGACGACGGACACGCCCTCCACACCGCCACCAAACTCGTTGTAGACCCGGCCCGTGATCCTGGCGTTCTTGTGCAAGAGTACGATAGGCTCCGTCAAAGTCAGGTGCTGGTTCGGCCCGACAAAGACGGGTATCGGTTCCGGCCCCTGCAGCATTGGATGCTCAACGTGGACCACGAGCTCGTACCAGCCGTCGGGGATGGGGATGGAGAAATCGTAGGACGGGTCCACGCCAGCGCCGTTGGCGATGCCATTGCGCAGCTCGACCCAGATGCGTTCGTGCAGGCCACCAGGACATGGACCGCCGGGGCAGACAATGTGACCCTCCACCCAGGCGTTGGTGGGGATCACCTCCAGGGTCACGGGCGGGATCTCCTCCGTCTCAGTGATCGGCAGCACGAAGGCGATCCAGGCAGGCGGACCAGGGAAGATCCACTCAGCCGGCGGGGCAGGCGGGGGAAGCGGCTCCGCGCCCAGGTGCCACTCGCCGCCGGGCAGGCTCAGAGTGAACGCGCGAGTCGGCTCCGTCGGCGTGGCGCCGTAGCCCGGCCCGTCGAGGCGGTGGGCCGTTACCATCGCGTTGATCACGGGCGTGGCTGTCCCCGCAAAGATGACGTGACCGGTCACTGTCTTGAGAGCCTGCGGCAACGTGACCACACCAACATCCACCAGCGTGACGTTGGTCTGGGTGATGACGACGGTGAATGGAGAACTGGACAGCAACCCATAAACGCCCCAGGGCGGGGCAGCCTGGAGCCAGAACTCGCCGGGGGGCAGGTCGCGCAGGAGAAAGTCGCCGAATTCGTCGGCGGCGGTCTCTCTCCAGAATTCGTCGTGAAAGACGACGACGCCCGCACCGGGCACCGGCGCGCCGGTGTAGTCGTGCACGATGCCGACCACGTTGGTCGGCGGGATGCACAATTCGAGTACGACGTTGGTGGTGATGGGAATCGCTGTATATTCTATCGCCAGTTGGACGTATTCGCTGCCTTCAGGTGGAAAGACCTCCAGGATGTAGGTCACGCCAGCAGCAACACCGCCGATCTTGAACTCGCCGGTGATGTTGGTGCCCGACCATTGTTCTACACTCCAGCCTTCGTTGTGGGCAACGACCGAAGCCCTCTCGATTCTAGCACCAGAGTCGCAATCCTGCACCCAACCGCTGATGCCCACCTCGGTCAGGAACAAGTCCTGCGCGGACCACTGTCCGCTCAAGACCTCCACCGCCTCTGGCTCCGAAGCGGCATAAGGAGATTCAGGAGGCGCATACGCCCTCAGGACGTACTCGCCGGGAGGCAGGTTGGCGATGGAGTAGCCGCCATCCGCGGCAGTATCCGTGCCCATCCAGGGCTGGCCCTCCGCGTCACGGATGTCAATCCAGCCACCTTCCACCGGCGTCGTGCCACCCGGCTCGTAGAGATAGCCCAAGATGCCGCCGGGGGCGTCCGATGGGCTGAGCGGGCTGTCCGGGAGCGCCTGGGCTGAGGTCATCGTCAGCGCCAGCATCAGGCCGGTCAGCAAAGCGGCAGCCAGCCACAGCGGGTGAAATAGGGAAAAACGTGAGCGTTTCATTTTTGTTCTCCTTTAGTTGGACACACATTCGGGTGGTTCTGGAACCGGTCTCCCGACCGTTCCTTAACCTGGATCATCAGGTGAACGATTACACCTGGACAAATTGGGCCATACGCGCCTCCTTACTTATAAGATCCCTTTACCAACCCTTCTCACGCTACTTCCCGCCTCTCACCCCTGCCATCTCTTTCTGCTCTGTGCAAAAGGGAGAGCAGCCTCCCTCTACACTATATCTAGTGTCAGTCATCCTGACTACACTTCAATTATACCACGTCTGTCAATACCCTCAATGATATCCGGCACGCTCTCACAAAACGTAACCGGGGCACATCACTGCCCACCGGGTCAGTAGCCGGGTGGAGGTGTCGTCGTCAACCGCGAGAGGGAGCACCGGGTCACGTAGGGCACGTACCCTTCGTTGATCGCGTTGGCATAGGCTGTGTCCGCATACACCAGCGCATACTCGCAGTTGAAAACGGGCAACCCTGCGTTCAGATACAGTTCAAGATGGCCGATGTAGTAGTCGGTGAGAGAGGTATCGTGTGGCCTATCATACCCGTCAGGGTCGTCCCAACTGTCGGTGGCATTTCCATAGTACCACACGGCTTCCTGCGCGATGGCATCAACGACATTGAACAGTTCAGGGTAGCCCTCGCTCAGGGCAGCCCCGTTCTGTTGAATGATGAGGAAGTCGGGATCACGGGCAGTGGCATAGTCCCTCATCTCCTGAATGAAAGCGATCATCTCAATGGCCGGGTCCTTGCCCGCCGCCTGGGCTGCGGCTATGACCGCCTCGTTCTCGTACCCTTCCACCCAGTCGAGATAGATGCCATCAAAGCCGTCTCTGAGGACTTCGTCAATGACGCTGGTATAGTCTCCGTAAGGCGCACTGCTCTGGTTTTGACCGTAGATGACGATGTCCTGCCAACGCTCATCCCAATAGGCGACCGGGTAGTTGCCCCCCCAGCCGTCGGGATCGCAGGCAAGGATATAGTCCGGCCAATCGTCCGGGGGGTCACCTACACAGTCCCAATCCTTGGACCAGGTCCAGTACCAGCGCCAGTCCTCGGCCTCGCCTATGTCGGCGTAGGCGATGATCAGTTTGCGGTGCACCCCGTCGCTGGCCTGGCTGCTCTTCAGCCGAGAGATCATCCCCTGGGCGTCAAATAACTTGTCGTCCGACGACCAATCGGTGCGTGTCGGTTCCAACACCAGCATGTCGTAATGGGAGGCAACCAGGGCGTCAACAGCGCCCGGCTCGCTAATGTCCTGGATCTGGTAGGCCCAAGTGGTGACGTCATCCAGCGACATCGGTCCGGCTCCCGCGCTGTTGCCGTTCAACACTATCGGAAGGTGACTCGTCGCCACCGGCGTGAACGTCACGACTGATGACGGGCGTATCGTGTTGCGCCCCCAGTACTCGATGATGACGCCCATCAGGTCGCTCGATTCGGCGTCGGTGTGGTTATTGGGGTCAGGGCCATGCCGGAAGTTGAAGGCATCCACCTCCTCAGCGTATGGCGCCCACGATGTCTCCCACACCCACAGCGCGTGGTTCATCCCACGCTGCTCGAACAGGTCCATCTGGTCATCCATAAAGTCGTCCGCGCCCGGCTCCCAGCGCACAACGCCAAACTCGTTCACCGCCACCGGCACACCGTACGTGGCCGTGAACGTGTCAATCGTCGAGAGCAGGTTGTCCAACCAGGCCCGATTGACGTTGTCATCCTCCCCATCCCAGTCGGCATCGAACACGCCCGGGTAGGTGTTTGTGAGGGGAGGCTCTTGGTGGGTATAGACAAATGGCTCATACTGATGCGCCGTGTAGACCGTGCGCGGGTCGCCGGTCGGCTGCAGGTAAGGGAGCCACACGACACTACTGTAGCCCAGCCCACCGATCAGGATAGGTGTGTTGGCGTCCACCTGGCGGATGGCGGTGCTGATGCGGGGGTAGAGTTGGTTCCAATCGTACAGTGTGCCTCCGTAGTCCGCGTAGAACTCCTCCGGATCCCACAAATCCAACCACACCTCGTTGGAGTTCGGCTCGACCATCAGGTCGTAGCCGACGACGATCGGGTTGTCGCGATAGCGTTCGGCGGTGTAGCGCCACATCGCGACCCAGGCGTCCTGCGCCGCCTGCTCCTCCCACACTGCATCGTTGTAATAACTCGCGTCAAACCAGTCACCATCCTCTCCCCAGAAAAAAGTAAACTCGCTGCGGCCCGGCCCGGTGCGGAAGGAAATCACAGCGAACATATCAGCCTGTGCAATTAGGCCTAGCAGATTGTCCAGGTTGTTCTGGATGTCCAGGTCGAGCGTGTAGGGCAGGGTCTCGGTGAATAGGCCGGGATGGGAGATATTGACGTAGTTGGCGCCCATCGCGGCCAGCCGGTCGAAGTCCCCCTGCGTGTAGAGCGGCCCGACGAGGCCAGATCCCATAAACTCATCCCCGTCCAGTTCAGGGTAAACGCGGCGCTGGTAGATATTGGCGCCGCGCAGGCGGGTGCCGCCTGTCCACAGCGCCCACTTGTTAACGCCAGTGGTCGCGGTAGAGGGCCGTGCTTCGATAACGGTGGGCGGCCGGGTCGCAGTCGGGACCTCACTGTCCGAACCAGGCGAGCCGACTCCACAGGCCATGATCAAGCCCGCGAACAATGCCAGAGTCGAATAGACAGCCCGGTGTCGGTGATAGTGATTCGCCTTGTGTCCCTCCCGTCGAAAGCCTTCTCGCACGTCCATCACCCTGCCTTGTTCATTGATTTATTGTTCATTGTTCATTGCTTCCTACCTGGCCCGAGTTGGGGTCCACCATCAGCGACG
This sequence comes from Anaerolineae bacterium, assembly GCA_030612185.1. The sequence goes on along the minus strand of JAUWOI010000307.1, from coordinate 456 downwards.
ACACATCCACCGCCTCGAAATCCGACCCGTGAACCTGGTGCAGTTCGTGGAGATGGTCGTTGTCCCAACGCTCGTCGGGCACGCCGGAGATGAACCACGACGAACCGTTGTCGGATAGGATCATACCGTATTTCTTGAGTGCTCGCAAGATGACCTGCACCTCAGGTGAGAAGCCGGAAACTTCAAAATCGGCCTGCAGGCGAAAGCGCTGGCCCATGGGTGGGTATGACGCCCCGGTGAGGTCCGACGCATAGTGACGCGCGGGCCAGACGTAGGCCCTGCGGGTCTGCGGCGCGGTGAAACGGATCGCGTGCCGTATCTCACCCTCGGCTACCTCGTCGTAGCGCACCAGTCCCGGCAGGATAGGCAGGCCGGCCGCGTCGGCCGAGGTCCAGCCCTCCGGCCGGAGCGCGTGCGAGTGCAGGTCAAAGATGGCACCCGATCCGGCCTCCCAAC
>JAUWOI010000130.1 GCA_030612185.1 Anaerolineae bacterium | reverse complement strand
AAATACTGCGTGTGGGCGCCACACAAGCCTGGCTCGATGGTCATCGGCCTGGGGCCGGGCTATGAATCGAATCACGTCGGGTCGGTGTGCCGCTATTGCTCTCTGGCCAACAACTGCTGGCGACGGCGGGGGGACGAGACATGACGGCTGCTCTGGGCGTTGACACGGGGGGCACGTACACCGATGCGGCGTTGGTAGACCACGCCAGCGGTGAAGTGCTGGCCAGCGCCAAGGCGCTGACCACCCGTCATGACCTGTCCATCGGCATTGGGCAAGCTGTAGCCGCGGTCTTTGCTGGGCAAGCGTTTTCCCCCACTCAAATTGGCCTGGTAGCCCTTTCGACCACGCTGGCCACGAATGCCATCGTCGAGGGACAGGGCAGCCCGGTCTGCCTGCTTCTCATCGGCTACGACCCGGATTTGATCCGGCAATACGGCTTTGAGCGCGAGTTGGTGACACAAGACGTGGTCTACCTGCGCGGCGGCCACGACGGAGCGGGGGACGAAATCGCACCACTGGACGAAGCGGCAGCGCGGGAGGCCATCCTGGCCCGGCGCAACCGGGTAGAGGCATTTGCCGTGTCCGGGTACTTTGGCGTGCGCAACCCGGCGCACGAACTGCAGGTGCGGGCGCTGGTGGAAGAACTGACCGGCCCTTCGACAGGCTCAAGACACAGCCTGCCAGTCACCTGTGGCCACGAGCTGACCACCCGCCTCAACGCCGTGCGCCGGGCGACGACGACTACCCTCAACGCCCAGTTGATCCCGCTGCTGCGGGAACTCATTGCCACCGTTCGCCGCACGCTGAACGAGCAAGGCATCACGGCCCCGTTGATGGTCGTCAAAGGAGATGGCTCGCTGGTGCGGGCAGAATGGGCTATGCGCCGTCCTATTGAGACGATCCTGTCAGGGCCAGCGGCCAGCGTCGTCGGTGCCTGGCACCTGGCGGGCCAGCGGGACGTGTGGGTGGTGGACGTGGGTGGCACGACGACCGACATCGGCGCGCTGCGCGATGGCCGTCCCCGGCTCAACCCCGAAGGCGCACAGGTCGGCGGGTGGCGAACCATGGTCGAAGCGGTGGACGTGCACACGATAGGGTTGGGCGGCGATAGCCACGTGCGCCTGGATGGCGAAAGCCGTTTGGTCATCGGTCCCCGGCGCGTGGTGCCGTTGTGCCTGCTGGCAAGCGAACATCCCCAGGTCATTGAGGAATTGCGGCGGCAGGTGAAAACAGGCCAACGCGAGCGTCTGGCCGGACAATTTGTGTTGGCCCGGCGCCGAACAACCAACCCGCTCTCAGAGTCAAAGCAGACCTTGTTGCGCCACCTATCCGCAGACCCTCAGCCGCTGGACTCGCTGGTCGAAAAAATGCGCTATGGGTCGCTGGTTGTGCGGCAAATCGAGAGCCTGGAGACGCAGCGGCTGGTCCTGCGAGCGGGCTTCACGCCCACCGATGCCCTGCACGCCCTGGGGCGCTTTGAGCGGTGGGACACCGAAGCGTCGCGCCTGGGCGCCGAGCTTTTGGCGGCACAGATGGATCTTTCGCTCGACGCCCTCTGCGAGCGGGTCGTCAATGGCGTGTCGAGCCGGGTGACGAGGGAACTGGTCAGCAAGGTGCTGAGCGACGAAGCCACGACACCCGATTGGGAGCGCGAGCCTACGGCGACGGCATTGCTGGCCCGGGCGATGGGAAACGTGTCCGGCTCCAACCTGGACTGCCAGTTGAGGCTCCGCTGGCCGGTGGTCGCCGTCGGCGCGCCAGTGGAAGCCTACATGCCCACTGTGGTTCAACAACTGCACACCGAGTTGGTCATCCCCCGCCACACCGAGGTAGCCAATGCAGTGGGCGCTGTGGTTGGCGGGGTGGTACAGCAACTGCGAGTGGCCATCCGCCCATTGGACGACGGTCAACACTTTCGCTTGCATCTGCCCCAGGGCGTGCGTGATTTTGCCACGGTCGAGGCAGGTGTGGCTTACGCCCGACAGGTCGTGCCGGAGCAATTGAAAACGCTAGCCCGGCAAGCGGGCGCCGAGCAGATCGAGGTGCAGACAACCCGAGAGGATTGGAATGTGCCCGTCTCGGCGGGTTGGGGAACGTACATCTACCTGGGAACAGAACTGACTTTCACAGCGGCGGGGCGGCCTAGCCCGGCACAGAACACGTAGATTAGTTCTCGGTGCAAACCGCTCGCAGCCCCCGTCTCGGGGGCGTCCCATGCAGCGAGCGAATTCCTTTTTAACTTGCTAGGGTTGACGATGACGGAACAAGTTAAACCTGAGAGAGGAGAATGAACATGCTCAATTTCCTGGATATCTATGAACGGGCGCTAAAAGGACCTATCATGAGCGAGCAGGATTTCGACATGAAGGTCTTTATCCCCACGCTGCGGCGGGTGGTCAAAGAGTATGAGATTCGGTATGACAAGGAAAATCCTGTTCCATCGGATGATGACGCGGCCGACAAGCTCTTTGACGCGGCCATGGATTTCATAAGCCAGGTGGGGGTTTACTGCCAGGATACCAACCGCATCATCCAGTTTACCAGCGACGCGATCCTTGAGGTGGGGAAAGAGGCCCCGGGCCGATGTGTTGCCGGGGAAGGCAAGGATGCGGGGGTGTTCGGCATGAGGAAGCCTGACGACCGCAAGGTCCCCTGGCTCCACGTGGGCTCTGGGATCGTCGCTACGTCTGAGGAGTTGATCACCAATCTGATCGAGGCGTATGGGTCCATCGCCGAGGCGAACTCAATCAGCATCTCGGCCCTGGACAGCATCCGGGGCATCCCGGTCATGGCCGGGTCGCCGGCGGAACTGTACGCGGCCATTCGGGGGATCAAGATTGGCCGGGAGGCGCTCAGGCGGGCAGGGCGACCCGGTCTGCCGATCATGAACCTGATCTCCACGGCCGCGTCCGCGGTGACGACCATCGCGGCCAGCGCTCCTCAGTTCGGGCTGCGCCCCACGGACGGGTGGCTGGTCGGGGCGATTTCAGAAATGAAAATAGATTTTGGGGCCATGAACAAGATCGCCTACCTGCTCAACTGGGGGGCCAATATCGGGGCTGAGTCGAGCCCCATTCTGGGAGGCTACTGCGGGGGACCGGCGGGGACGGCGGTAGTGAGCACAGCCTACATCCTGATGGGTCTCCTGGTTCACAAGGGCAACTACCAACTCACCTTTCCCGTTCACTTCCGCCACGGCTGCTCCACCCCCCGGGACGTTCTCTGGACCGTGTCGGTCAGTTGCCAGGCGGCGAGCCGGAACATCCCCATGCCGGTGATCTGGCTGGGGTACATGGCCGGCGGTCCCAACACGAAGATGTACTTTTACGAGGCGGTGGCCTACCTGCTCTGCGCGGTCACGTCGGGCGCCCCATCGGTCCAGACCCCTCATCCCGCCAAGGCGGTGATGGTTGACGGGATCACGCCGATGGAGGCAAAGTTTGGTGTCGAGATGGCGACCGCGGCATCCAGATTCGACCGGGAGATGGCCAACGAGTTGGTGGTCAGACTTTTGGAAAAGTACGAGTCCCAGATTGAGACGCCCCCCCCCGGCCAGCCGCTATCAGGATTGTTACGACGTCGTCACCGGGAAACCCAGCGAGGAGTACGTTCGTCTCTACGGAGAGGTGAAAGAGGAACTGGCAGGGATGGGTATTCCCTTTTGAGTGAGCAGGGGAGCAGAGGTGCAGGGGAGCGGAGGAGCGGGAGACAAGGAGACAAGAAAGGATATTGTCAGATCAGACACAAGGAGGAACCAATGGAGAAGCGACAGATTTTGGAACATCTTGCATCGGCCATCCTTGAAGGAGACCAGGATAAGGCCAGGGAGAACGCTGAAGCGGCGCTCGCCAGCCGGATGGACCCTCTGGAGGCTGTTGACGAGGGGCTTTCAAAGGGTATGGCTATCGTCGGGGAGCGGTTCGAGAGCGGGGAGGCGTATCTGCCAGACCTGCTGATAGCCGCCGAGGTGTTCAAAGCCGCGATGGAGATTCTGAGGCCGGAGATCGAGGCCCAGAAGAAGCAGATGGTCAAGAAGGGAACGGTGCTCGTCGGCACGGTCAAGGGGGACATGCACAGCATCGGCAAGAACATCGTGGCTACCGTGCTGGAGACGAACGGCTATGATGTGGTGGACATCGGAGTGGACAACCCGGCCTTGAAGTTCATTGAGGAGGCCGGGAAGGCGAAGGCGGACGTTATCGCGCTCTCTTCCCTGATGACGACGACGATGCCGTCCCAGAGGGAGGTGATTGAGACGCTGCGTGAGATGCGTCTGCGTGAGAAATACTTTGTGATCGTGGGAGGCGGGCCGGTGACGCAGGAATGGGCGGATGAGATTGGGGCCGATGGTTATGGAGGGTCGGCTGTGCAGGCGATGGAGATCGTCAAGGGACTGCTGAGCCAGGGAGAGTAGCCATATTGAGAGATTGTCAGGGGTTCGTCCAGCCACCCTGGCGAAGGTTGCGAATAGCGCTGACAACGGGGCGGTTTTTGGTGGACGAAGGCATTTCTGGCTTGAAATCTGCTCGCAAACCTTCGCCAGGCTCTATGTCTGAACCTTTGAGGGTGCAAATTCTTTACATACGAGACAAGATTTTGGACACGGACGAACACGGAAAAACACGGGCAGGATAAAAAGAGCCGTGTGCGCAGCCCGTGTTTGTCTGTGTCCCATTACTCGTCGGTTTGAGGCGAATCTTCGTTAGGTAGTTACGCCATAGCGAGGGTTTGGGTAGTGTCCCTGTAGGATGTTGTTAGGCCACTGTGCCCTACTTATGCTGTCTTGCTCGCGCCGGATAGCCATATCCGGCGCTTGGGACGGGATTTGGCAATCCCTTGAGAGCAACAACACCCAAGGGGGGCACTACCAGGGTTTGTTGGAACCGCGAAAGGCAAACTTGCAAACTAGGCCAAAATATGTTATAATATAACTCAGAAGCGCTCAATTTCCGTCACAATGCTTGCGGCTTGCACGGATAGGCGCATCTCTCCATACAACGAGCCCACACTCTACCCCTGTTCAGCGACGCGAGCGGATGCGGGAGCACTGGAAATCCACGGCACCGTTCACAATGTTAACCCGAGCGAAGTGTTGAATATTTCCGAAGCCACGATGCACCACGATCTCGATTGGCTCAAGGCCCACGGTTTCCTTGAGCACGTCCACAATCGTTGGGCAGTGCCCACGCGCCAGGGTGCGTGGGAATCTACGCGTTGTCTGTAGTCTGCGCCCGAACCGCCTGAAAGTGGGGCGGAAGTATCGGGTTGAGTTAGTCAGGAAAGGAGGTGGTGACTGGGGGTGAAGTCCTGCAAGGTTGTATCCGTCCGTTGTAAACCCATCTAAGTGAAAGGAGAAGAAGATGTCACACATTAGAAGAATATTGATCGTTACGAGCCTGATAGCCGTCGTCGCTATGCTGGCCACGGCCTGTCAGCCGCAGGTGATTGAGAGGACCGTCGAGGTCGAAAAAGAAGTCGAAGTCACTCGCGAAGTCGAGGTCGAGGTTGAAAAGACCGTGGAGGTGGAGGTCCCACCTCCCCCTGCCGGACCGGAGGGCACCCTGGTGCGAGCCCTCTCGCCCTTCCCCAACTCCCTCGACCTGCCGCAGTGCGCGGAACGGCAGGCCTCCACGACTGCCTGGCAGTTGTACGACTCACTGGTTTGGTTGAACGATGACAATGAGATCGAGCCCGCGCTGGCCGAGAGTTGGGATATCTCCGAGGACGGTGCCGAGTACACCTTCCATTTGCGCGAAGGCGTCACTTTCCACAACGGTGAGCCCTTTAACGCCGATGCGGTCGTCTTTTCCTGGAATCACGCTGTCGAGGGTGACTATGAATATAGCGATCAATGGCGGGAGGCCGAGTCGGTGGAAAAGATTGACGAATATACTGTCAAGGTCACCACGCCGGAGCCAAACGTGCTCTTTATGGCCAACATGGCCGATGCTTGGGCGATGATCCCCCCCGGATTTGAGCCCGAGAACCCGATTGGTACCGGTCCCTACAAGTTCGTCGAGTGGGTCAAGGGTGACCACATCACCATGGAAGCCAATCTCGACTACTGGCGGGGAGCGCCCAAGATCCAGACCGTGATCTTCCGGCCCGTCCCCGAGTCCGCCCCCCGCGTGGCCGCCCTCCAGACCGGCGCGGTAGCCATCGTCACCCGCCTGAGTGCGGAGGAGGCCCAGAGCCTGCTGGGCGTGGAAGACGTCAAGGTCATCAAGTATCCCCAGACCCGCATCTGGTACGTCGCCTTCAACAACCTGACCACTGGCCTGGACCAGCCGACCATGGATGCCAAAGTCCGACAGGCCATGAACTACGCCGTGGACGTGGATGCCATCATAGATGCCCTGTTCGACGGCTTTGCCAAGTCGGCCACGGGCTACGTGGCGACGGGCGAACTGGGCTACGGCAACGTCGAGCCCTTTGGCTACGATCCGGACAAGGCCAAGGAACTCCTGGCCGAGGCCGGCTACCCGGATGGCTTCTCGATAGACATGGCCTGCCCGGCCGGCGCCTACACCCACTTCGAGGAAGTGTGCGAGGCTGTCGTAGGCCAACTGGGTGACGTAGGCATTGATGTGACACTCGAGATCATGGAATCCGGTCACTACTGGGAACTGGAGGCCAACAAGGAACTGCCGCCGCTCTTTGGCGACAGTTGGTCTGCAACGGGAGGTGAGGCTTTCCGGCGACTGACAGGCGCTTTGATGGGCTGGGACGCCAGCTTCTCCTCTTGGGAGGATGAAGAGATAATCCGCTTGTTGAACGAGATCAGGGCAACTTTTGACCGTGATGAGAGAAAGGCGTTGTACGAGGAACTGCAGGTATACATGAAGGAAAACCCACCCTTCATTTACCTCTACGAACCGATTGCCTTCGAGGCGGTCAATATCCGGGTGCAGGAGTACAAGCCGCGCTCGTATGAGGGCTACTTCCTCTGGGACGGCACGTTCGTCGTAGGAGAGTAGGCTCAGTAGACTAAGCTTGGCTTTGGCGTGAGCCCGTCCTGAGCAGTTCAGCTTCGCTCACTGTAAACTCCGCCGAAGGAGCTTGCCCTGAGCACAGCCGAAGGCTCAGCCGAACACCGGTGGGAGGGCGCCCCAGGCGCCCTCCCACAAGTAAAACATGAAATGTGAAACGGCCTCGTGGTATTTCACGCATCACGTTTCACGCTAAAGGAGGTGCTATGCAACGCTATTTCCTATCCAAACTAGGTCAGTCAATCCTGCTTCTGTTCGGGGTTCTGCTGCTGGTGTTCTTCATGGTGCGCGTCACCGGAGACCCGGCGTCGTTGATGATATCACGCGAAGCCTCCCCTGAAGCGGTCGAAGCCTTCCGAGAAAAAATGGGCTTCAACGATCCTATCCTAACCCAGTTCGGTCGGTTCCTCTCCGGAGCGGTTGTGGGCGACTTTGGCAATTCGTTACACTTCAAGTCACCGGCTATGCAGATGGTGATGGAACGGGTGCCGGCCACGGTGCAACTGGCCGGCACAGCGCTGCTCATGGCAGCGGTAGTGGGCATCCCGCTGGGCCTGATTGGGGGCTTTAACCCGGGCAGCGCTATGGATAACCTGGGGCGTGGCCTGGCCCTTTTGGGTCAGAGCATCCCCAATTTCTGGCTGGCGTTGATTCTGATTCTCATCTTCGCCGTGAGGCTTGAGTGGTTCCCCTCCTTTGGCCGTGACGAGTGGAAATCGGTAGTTATGCCGGCCTTCGTGCTTGGCCTGCCCACTATGGGCCAGATCGTGCGGTTGACGCGCTCGACCGTGTTGGAGATCCGAGGCGAGGACTTTATCCGCACTGCCCACAGCAAGGGGTTGGAGCCCAGAACCATCTACGTCAAGCACGTGCTCAGGAACGTCGCCATCCCCCTGGTGAGCGTGATTGGCGTCCAGTTCGGCTACATGCTGGGCGGGTCCATCTACATTGAGACCATCTTCTCCTGGCCCGGCATGGGTCAGTTGGTTGAGCAGTCTGTCGGCTGGCGGGATTTCCCGCTGGTGCAGGCGGTCGCCTTTTTCGTCAGCCTGGTCGTGTTGCTGCTCAACCTGCTGACCGATGTGGCTTATGCAATTATAGACCCGAGGATTCGCTATGGCAAGTGAAGAAAGAACCCAAGCCGCAGATAGTTTGCTAGACGTTGAGCGCACTTTCAAGGATCGCCTGGCTTACGCGGGGCGGTTCCTGTGGCGCGACCGCAGCGGCATCATCGGGCTGATTCTGTTTCTGGTAGTTGTGGTGGCGGCGGTGTTTGCTCCCCAGTTTTCGCCGTACGACCCGCTGGATCAGAACTTGCGCGATAACAAGATGCCCCCGGCCTGGAGCGAGGGAGGCAGTTGGGATCACCCCTTCGGCACCGACAACCTGGGCCGGGATACCCTCAGCCGCATCCTCTATGGGACGCGGGTCTCGCTGACCGTCGGCTTTTTCGGCGTGCTGATTGCCGGCACCCTGGGCGTGGTCATCGGGGCCATCGCCGGCTACGCCGGGGGACGGGTGGACGCTGTCATTATGGGCTTTATCAACCTGGTGCTGTCGCTGCCGTACCTTCTGTTCGTGGTGTTTATCGCCTCCATCCTGGGCCGGAGTCTGATAAACGTCATCCTGATCTTCGGCATCACCGACTCGCCCGTTTTCGCCCGCGTCACGCGCGGCGAGGTGCTGCGCATCCGCGAATCGGGCTACGTCGAATCGGCCATCAGCGTTGGAGCTCGTTGGGGACGCATCCTCTTCGACCACATCATGCCCAACCTCATGGGCCCACTCATCATCCTGGCGACTTTTGAAATGTCGCGCATGATCTTCTACGAGGCTGGCCTGGGCTTCCTGGGGTTGAGCGTGCCGCCCACCGTGCCCAGTTGGGGCAACATGCTGGCCAATGGCCGCAAGTACCTGACCAGTTTCCCCTGGATCGCTACCTTCCCCGGCCTGGCGATCATGTTCACATCGCTGGGCATGAATCTCTTGGGTGACTGGCTGCGCGACGTGCTCGACCCGCGCCTGCGACGTTCGAGGAAGTGAGGGGGAGTAAAAAATGCCAATCGTTTTGGAAGTTAAGAACCTCGTCACCAAATTCTACACGCTGGACGGCGTCGTCAATGCCGTGAACGGCGTCTCCTTCGACCTGGAGGAAGGCGAGACGCTGGCCATCGTGGGCGAAAGCGGCAGCGGCAAGAGCGTGACCATGATGTCACTCCTGGGCCTGATCCCGTCACCGCCGGGCAAAGTGGAGGAGGGCAAGGCGCTCTTCACCAGCGCTGGCGGCCGGCGCGATCTGCTTCAGATGTCACCGGAGGAACTGCGCGACGTGCGCGGGGGCCAGATCGGGTTCGTTTTCCAGGACCCGATGTCCTCGCTGAACCCGATTTTGACCATTGGAGAGCAGATCTCCGAGACTCTGACCAGACACCTGGATATGAGCAAGGAGCAGGCCAAAGAACGTACGCTCAAGTTACTGGCCCGGGTGGGCATCCCTGACCCGGAACTGCGCTACAAAAACTACCCATTCGAGTTTTCCGGCGGCATGCGCCAGCGAGTGATGATCGCCATCGCCATCGCCTGCACGCCCGAGATCGTCATCGCCGATGAGCCAACCACCGCCCTGGACGTGACAGTCCAGGCGCAGATTGTGGACCTGTTCAGCCGG
>JAUWOI010000080.1 GCA_030612185.1 Anaerolineae bacterium | reverse complement strand
ATTCGATTTACGGGGGCCAGAGTGGCAACCTGTGGATCGGGACAAAGTACGGAGGACTCAACAGGCTGGATCGGAATTCGGATACGTTTACCGTTTACCAACATGACCCTGATAACCCTGCCAGTTTGAGCAGCAATCAGGTGCGCACCATTCTGGAGGAGCACACCGGCGCCTTGTGGATCGGGACAAGGTACGGGGGGCTCAACCAATTCGAGCCCCAGATAGAGACGTTTACTCACTACCGGCACGACCCTTCGACAAGCTCAGGGCAGGCTCCCAACGACCCAGGCAGCTTGAGCGAAGACTGGGTGAGTGTGATTTATAAAGATCGGTCGGACAACCTATGGATCGGAACCTGGGATAGCGGTCTTGACCGGCTGGACCGTGCTACGGGTACCTTTATCCATTACCAACACGATCCCAATAATCCTTCCAGTCTGAGCAGCAACAGTGTGCGGTCAATTTACGAGGACCCGGCAGGCATGTTGTGGGTGGGCACATCGGGTGGGGGAATCAGTCTTTTGGATAGGGACAATAATCGGTTCACACATTACGCGCACGATCCTGACGACCCGCAAAGTCTGAGCAGCAATGACTCGGTTCTGTCGATCTACGAAGACGCGACGGGGACGGTTTGGATCGCATCGTACGGGGGCGGGCTGAACCGTTTTGACCGTGCCACCCAAACGTTTACCCATTACACCGAGAAAGATGGGTTGTCCAACGATATGGTTTATTGCATCCTGCCTGATTCAGAAGGGTTTCTCTGGATCAGTACCAACAGCGGGTTGTCCAAATTTGATCCGCGCACAGAGGTCTTTCGTAACTATGACGTGCGGGACGGTTTGCAGAGCAACGAGTTTAATTATGGGGCCTGTTTTCAAAGCGATAGGGGCGAAATGTTCTTTGGGGGCATCCGGGGCTTTAACGCCTTTTACCCAGAGTTGATCACGGGCAATCCACACATTCCCCCGATCGTCGTCACAGCCTTCAGCAAGTTCAACCAGGTAGTGCGCACGGATCTAGCCACAGGCGAGCATATCCAACTATCCTACAAGGACAACTTTATTTCGTTCGAGTTTGCGGCGTTGGATTACACCGCTCCAGAAAAAAACCAATATGCCTACATGCTGGAGGGATTTGACGAGGATTGGGTTGACGCCGGGACACGCCGGTATGCTGGCTACACCAATCTGAGGGGAGGGGATTACGTCTTCCGCGTCAGAGGCTCGAACAACGATGGGATCTGGAATGAAGAGGGGATCGCGATCCGCATCACCGTCACGCCACCGGTTTGGGAGACGTGGTGGTTTAGAGGGATCGTCGTCCTGGTGCTGGTGGGGGGTGCAGTCGGCGGTTACCGGCTGCGGGTCAGGAGCATCGAGGCGCGAAGCCGTGAGCTTGAAAATCAGGTTGAGGAAAGGACGCACGAGATTGAGCAGCGCACGCAGGAATTGGAGGCCCTCTACCGTGCCGACGAAGAGCTGTACCGCCACCTACGTCTGGATGAGGTATTGCAGGCACTGGTAGACATCGCAGTGGACATCCTCCAGGCAAACAAAAGCTCGCTGATGGTGTGGGATGCAGAGCGAGAGAGGCTGGTAGTGCGGGCTGCTCACGGCTTCAGTCCTGAGACGATGGCTCAGATGTCCTTCGCCCTGGGGGAGGGGGTCGTAGGGCGCGTGGCTGCCAGCGGTGAGCCAATCGTCGTAGAGGATGTATCCACTGACCTGTGCGTCGCCGGACGTATCACCGGGCCCGAAGGCATCCGCTCTTTCATGCACGTCCCTATCGAAATCGGCGGTCAGGTCTTCGGCGTGTTCAACGTGAGTTATGCCCAACCCCGCGCTTTCGGTGGCGATGAGCAGCGGCTCTTCGTAGCCCTGGTCCAACGAGCCGCCCTGGCCATCGAGAACGCCCAACTGCACGAACAGGCGCGGGAGTTGGCAACTGTGGAGGAACGCCAGCGCCTGGCCCGCGATCTGCACGATTCGGTGACGCAAGCCTTGTACGGCATGACGCTGCACGCCAAGGTGGCGTCGTTATTGCTGTCGTCGGGGCAGGTGGATCTGGTCGCCGACCACGTGCGCGAGATGCAGGACGCGGCACAGGAGGCGCTGGGAGAGATGCGATTGCTCATCTTTGAGCTGCGCCCGCCTGTCCTGGAAGAGGGACTGGTGTCTGCCCTGCAAGCTCGACTGGAAGCGGTAGAGAGCCGGGCCGGGCTGAAGACCGAGTTCAACTTTGAGGGAGAGTTTCGCTTGCCCCCAGAAATCGAGGAGGGGTTGTATCGCATTGCCCAGGAGGCGCTGAACAACGCCCTCAAACACGCACAGGCCCACGGCATCACCGTGTCTCTGCGCCGCGCATCCCACCAGCGGATCGTGGTTCTAGAGATCGCCGACGATGGGATGGGGTTTGACCCGGCTGTCGCCCGAGACCAGGGCGGGATGGGGTTGCGCGGGATGGAAGAGCGGGCAGCGCAATTCGGCGGGCAGTTGACGATACAAAGCAGGCCGGGAGCGGGAACAAGCGTGCGGGTGGAGGTGTATCAATGAGCGATCAGACAGATGGCGACGGAATTCGCCGCGCGATTCGTGTGTTCATCGCCGAGGATCACGCCATCGTCCGTAAAGGGATTCGCGCCCTGTTGACGATGGCTCCTGACATTGAGGTGGTTGGGGAGGCAAGCAACGGGCGGGAGGCGATTTCCAGGGTGGAGAGCCTGCGGCCCGACGTCATCCTGATGGACTTGGTGATGCCAGAGATGGATGGGATCGAGGCCATTCGCCGCATCACCGCTCGCCAGCCAGAGGCACGTATCCTGGTGCTGACCAGTTTTGCCACCGACGACAAGGTCTTCCCGGCTATCAAGGCCGGCGCGCTGGGGTATCTTTTGAAGGATTCCGACCCGGAGGAACTGGTGCGCGCCATTCACCAGGTGTATCGCGGGGAATCCTCGCTCCACCCCAGGATCGCCCGCAAGCTGTTGCGGGAGCTGTCGGAAGGGCAGCGACCATCGAGACCGGATCCGACTTTGGCGAGGTCAGTCGAGCCGTTGACGGAGCGGGAAGTGGAGGTGCTGCGATTGGTGGCGCAAGGACAAAGCAACCGCGAGATTGGCAATCAACTGACGATCAGCGAGGGGACGGTGCGCACACACGTGAGCAATATCCTGGGCAAATTGCACCTGGCTAGCCGCACCCAGGCGACACTCTACGCCCTGCGAGAGGGTCTGGCGTCGCTGGAGGACGCTGAGGAGGTGTTTTAGCCGTCAGCCTATAACATTTGTCATAGATCCCGTATGTTCAGCGTTGAGAAGGACTGCCCCAAGGGCGGTCCTTTTTTCGTATGACAAATCCGCTTTTTTCCGATGACAAGGGGAGCCTTGTCGGATATACTGTAAGGTAGATATCGGCAGAATGGCGCGTGAACCTGAACTGGACAAGGAGAAAACGATGAGACGACGCAGGGTACTGATTGCCGACGACAACGCCCGATCACGGAGCGGATTGCGAGCACTGCTGTCCACTCGCGCGGAGGTAGAAGTGATTGGCGAGGCAGTCAACGGTCAGGAGGCGGTACGCTTGATGGAGGAGCGCCGGCCCGACGTGGTGCTTATGGACGTCCAGATGCCGGTTATGAATGGTGTGGAGGCGACCAGGCTGATCAAAGAGCGTTGGCCGGGATGTAGAGTCGTCGTGCTGACCATGTATCTCTCTTATCGAGCCGACGCCCTGGCTGCCGGCGCCGATGCCTTTGTCAGCAAGGCGGACCCGCCGGAACGGTTGCTCGCGGCCATCGGCCAAATAGACGTGTAAGTGTTAAGGAGAAGTAGCACCAAAGAAAGGAGACAAGAAATGAAGAGCAAACTGTATATCGTAGGATTGGCGCTCATTCTGAGCGCAGTAATCGTCAGTGGCTGCGTGCCGGCCACGGCCCAGCCCACCGAGGTCCCAACGACCGCTCCGACGGAGGCCGCCACGGCCCAGCCCACCGAGGTCCCAACGACCACTCCGATGGAGGTCGCTGAGGAGGCGCCCGAAGAGGTCCAGGCCGCCCGCGATGTGGCCTTGGCTTTCATCAGCGGACGCTATAGTGAGCGGGCTCCCGCGCTGGGGCTGACCTGGACGGAGGAAGATATTACTCCAGAAGGGCTGGTCGGCTCGGTAACCTACCAGTACACCGCCGAGGACTGGGTGGTCACGATCACCTATCCGATCGTGCCGCCCGAGCAGATCGTCTATCAGGTCGCGGGGGCCAACCAGGCCACCGGGTTCCAGTGGGAGGGAGAGGTAAACGCAGTGTTGCAGGTGACGGAGAGACTCGCTACCACTGGTGGACAGCCTGTCGTGGGCTGGATGGGCCGCGTCGTCAGCCTGCCGGCCGGCGGTCAGTTCGATGACTACCTCGCCCTGGCGCCGGAAGGAGCTGGCGAGATCGGCCTGACCGGCGCCGATAATACCGTCGAGGCCCAAATCCAAGTGCTGCGCTATAGCGATATCTACGCCCACTTCTGGGGCACGCTCACGTGCCCTGTGCTCGACTACGGCGGCTGCCAACTCGTCGTGACCCGCCTGCGCGAGGCCAGGCCGGGCCCGTCCTTCGAACCCGACCCGGTCGAAGGCTGGGAGGGCACCATCATCGGCTATCCACCAGGGTCTCAGCACCCTGACTACTTCCGCCTGGCGGGCGACTTCCCCGTGGGGTATGGCATCGAGAGCCCCGATCCCACGCTCGCCGCTCAGTTGGCAGGCCTGCGCGATACGGGGACCTCCATCCGTGTGTGGGGGGAACTCGTATGCCCCACCATGGCCCCATTCGGCACAGGGATCACAGTGAACCGCATCGAGATCGTAGGGGAGCCTCCGGCGCCTGTGCCGCCCCCAACGGCCGTACCGACGCCTGTGCCGACGCCCATGCCGACGGCCGTGCCGACACCGACGCCGCCCGAGGTCGGGGAATCGGTGGAGGGTTGGATTGGCACGATTGTCCAGCTCACGCCTGGCTCCCAGTACGGCTACTACTTTGAGCGGAACGACGGGCAGCGCTACGGCATCGACGGGGCAGACGACGCAGTGAGAGGGCAGATCGAGGGGTATCGGTGGACGGGCGCGCAGGTGCAAGTATGGGGCCGGCTCCACACCGGCGTCCCTGCCCCCGGGGGCCGGAGCATACAAGTCGAGCGCATCGAGGCCATATCAGGGCCGGCAGCGGAGGCCAGGAATCTCACGCTCTTCGCTACCTCCAGTTCATCCTCGCATCTTCCCACAGATCATGGAGGCCAGTACCAATCCTGGATGGCCATGGATGGTGCGCTCGAGACCTCTTGGGTGGAGGGCGTTGCCGGGCCAGGCGTTGGCGAGTGGATACAGCTCTCCTTCCCTGGCACCGTCGAGATTTACTACATCAACCTGGACGTGGGCTACGACCGCGACGCGGACATCTTTTATGCCAACAACCGCATCAAGCGGGCGACCTTTGTCTTCTCCAACGGAGAGCAAATCGAGGTGACCCTCTCCGACACCAGGGGAATGCAGATGATAGCCTTAGCACGCGCCCCCGGCCCGAACATAGAAACCACCTTCGTCAAAGTGGTCATCGAAGAAGTCTATCCCGGTTCCAGGCATGACGATACCTGCCTGGCCGAGATCGAGGTGTGGGGAAAGACAAAATGAGGAGGCAAGAAATGAAAAGCAAACTGTACATCCTGGGATTGATGCTCATTCTGAGTGCATTGATCGTCAGTGGCTGCGTGCCGGCCACGGCCCAGCCCACCGAGGTCCCGACGGATGCTCGTACGGGGGAAGCTGTGGAGGCACCCGAAGGGGTGCGCGACGCCCTCGATGCGGTCCTGGCCTACCTCAGCGCAAACTACGGCGACGAGGCCCCTGCGCCGGGCCTGACCTGGATGGGGGAAAACATTACTCCAGGGTGGCCCGAGGCGCCCGTGCCCGGCTGGGTGGAATATCAGTACACCGCCGAGGACTGGGTGGTCGCGATAGGCCACGCGGTCCTGCCGCCTGAATGGACCATCTATCAGGTCACGGTGACCAACCAGGCCACCGGGTTCCAGTGGGAGGGAGAGGTAGACGCCGTCGGGCAGGTGGCGGAGTTGCTCGCTCCTAAAGAGGTCCGGACTGCCCGCGCTGTGGCTCTGGGCTACGTCAGCCAGCACTATGGCGAGCAGGCCGACCCCGGACGGGGCGTGGTCTGGATGGAGGAGCGCACCACGCCCGAAGGGCTCGTCGGATCGGAAACCTACGAGTTCACTACGGGAGACTGGGTCGTCACCATCTCCTATCCGGTCGTGGCCCCCGAAAATGTGGTCTATCAGGTCGTGATGGCCAACCAGGCCACTGGGTTCCAGTGGGAGGGAGACGTAGACGCGGCGTGGCAGGTGACGGAGACACTCGCTCCTTCCGACGTACAGCCTGTCGTGCAGCCACCCGAGCCGGGCCGTGCCCTCGATGCAGCCCTGGCCTACGTCCGCGAGCACTACGGCGAACAGGCCCCTTCGCCAGATCTGACCTGGGTGGGGGACCATCCCCCTGCGGAAGAGCCTGTCGGCGTGCAAACCTTCGAGTTCACGCCCCAGAGTGGAGCCGAGGATTGGATGATCACGGTCTCCTACGCAGTCGCGGCCCCTGAAGATGTCGTCTATGAGGTAGCGATGACCAACCCGACCACCGGGTTTCAGTGGGAGGGCGAGGTGGACGCCAGCGGAGAGGTGACGGAGCTAGCCGCTCCCAGCACCGAAAAGCCTGTTGCGTGCTGGTACGGCCGTGTGGAGAGCACGCCTGGAGACGCCGCGCTCGACCGCTACCTCGTCCTGTTGCCCGAAGAGGCTCGCCGCGCGGTTGACGCGGTCGGCGCCGGTGAAGCCGTCGAGGCTGAAATCGAGGCCTTGCGCGACAGCGGCGCCTACGCCCACTTCTGGGGCACGCTCGACTGCGACGTGCCCGGCTGGGGCGGCTGCCAGCTCGTCGTGACCCGCCTGCGCCCGGAGGGACCAGAAGGCCCCTTCTTCGACCCCGACCCGGTCGAGGGCTGGACAGGCAGCGTCTTCAGCACACCGGATGATGCCCAGTTCGACGACTACTTTGTCCTATCAAGTAACTTCCACCCACACTATGGCATTGAGAGCGCCGACGCTGCAATCGCCGCCCAGTTGGAGAGCCTGCGCGATACGGGATCCATCGTCCGCGTGTGGGGCCAGGTCGCGTGCCCGGCCATAGATTTCTACGGCACAGAGATCCAGGTGGCCCGGATCAAGGTCGTCATGGAGGCACCCGCTGCGGGAGACGAATACGAAGGATGGAAGCCGTATCTGAACGAGAGATTCGGCTACGCGCTGATGTACCCCAGCGAGTGCAGGGTGATGGGGACCAATCTCGATGATGCGGTCCAGTTCGCTGGTCAAGAATGGCCCGTGCTGACGGTGCGGCACTATGACAGCGATTTCTATCACCCACCCGCCGGCACCGACGTCCGCCAGTGGATCGCTGACCGTGACATGACTTACGATGAGATCGATCTCGAAGCAGAGATAGCCGGCCTTCCCATGGTCCATCTCATATACGAGGAAGGCCCAGGGTGGGATGCCTCTGACGAGTACTACTTCATCCGGGGAGATCAACTCTTCTCCATCCTGATCCTTCACACCGGTGGCCAGCAAGATTGGGAGCTGTACAACAAGTTCTTGCAGAGCTTTACGTTCCCCTGAATCGAACGAGATGAGGCTCATAAGAATGAGTGGTAGGAGACCAACGATGAGTGAGAGAACCCAAGCCAACATTTGCTCCCTGGTAGCTCCGATGAAAATGCTCTTGATCGTGGCTGTCGCGGTGTTCTTGCTATCCACGTTGGCCCTGTGGGTGACCGGCCTTCCGGTGCAGGCTGCGGCTGCGGAGGACACGGCTCCCAGCCCCACGCTGGCAGCAGTCACGGACTCATCCAGTCCGCTGCCGACGCCTGAGCCCACCGTTGTCCCAATGACAGCCGCGCCCACTGCCACACCTGCCGACCAAGCAATCAACCAGCCAACCCATCAACTGTCGCACACTGTCCAGGAAGGGGACACGCTGGGAGCCATTGCCCAGACTTACGGGGTCTCTGTCCCCCCCAGTCCCATGGAGGTTCCCGCTCAGCCCACGCCGATACCGTCGCCCGCTTCACCCGAGGGGATCAACGAGGAGCGTTGGATAGATGTGGACTTGTCGAAGCAGTTGCTGACGGCTCGCGAGGGCAGCACGCCGGTGCACTCCTTCCTGGTCTCCACCGGACTCCCGGCCACCCCAACGCCCGTAGGTCAGTTCCGCATCTGGATCAAGCTGCGCTACGACGATATGGCCGGCGCCGGCTACTACATCGAGGACGTCCCGTTCGTGATGTACTTTCACGAGGGTTACGGATTGCACGGCGTCACCTGGCACAGCAACTTTGGCCACCCGATGAGCCACGGCTGTGTCAACCAGCCCGCCGAGGAGGCGGAGTGGCTGTTCAACTTTGCAGACGTGGGGACGCTGGTGAACATTCACGACTGAAGTGGAACCTTTTTGGCCCTCAATCCGTCTAGAATACGGTAAAGCCAAAGCCAACGAGTTAAGGGCAGAACCATGGAGTGTGCGAAATCGGGAGATCTCGCACTACAACACAATTGAAAGGATGTGAGTGAAATGAGAAAAGTATTCTGTTTGATCGCCGTCGTGGCTGTGCTGGTCACCATCGTGGGCTGCGCTCCGGCGGCCCCTCCGCCGACCCCTGAGGTGGTCGAGGTCGAAGTCGTGAAAGAAGTGCCCGTTGTGGTAGAAGGACCCGTCGTGGAGGAGGTGGTAGTCATGCCCGCCCCGGCCCCTGGCATGCCCAGGGATGCAGCCGATCAGGGGCTAGAGTCCCTCGAAGAGCGCATGATCATCTGGACAGGGGACATCTCCTTGATCGTGAAAGACGCGGGGGAGGGCCTGGAGCAGGTCGAAGCCATCGCCAAAGACCTGGGAGGTTACGTGGTCAACTCCAGTTCCTGGTACCAAGAGCAGCAACTGCAGGCTCGCCTGACCATCCGCGTGCCGGCCGAAGAATTCGATACTGGCCTCGCGCGCCTCAAGGATCTGGCTATCAGGGTCGAGAGCAGAAACGTCTCCACGCAAGATGTGACCGAGGAGTACACCGACCTCGACTCCCGGTTGCGCAACCTGGAGGCCACCGAGACGGAATTGTTGGAGCTTCTGACTGAAGTGCGCGAGCGGACGGGCAAGGCCGAGGATGTTCTGGCCGTGCATCGGGAGCTCTCCAACATCAGGGGGCAAATCGAGCAGGTCAAAGGGCGGATGCAATACCTGGAGAAGATGACGGCTATGGCCACGATTAACATCGAATTGATCCCCGATGTGTTGGCCAGGCCCATCGTCGTCGCCGGTTGGCAGCCATCCGGTACCGCAGCCAATGCACTGCGCACCCTGGTCAGAACCTTCCAGTCCATCGCAGATGCCGCCATTTGGTTGGTTATCTACATCCTGCCCACCCTTGTAGTCATTGCCATTCCCTTCTGCATCCTCTGGCTGGTCTGGCGTTGGTGGAGGAGAAGGAGGAAGGTAGACGGCTGACGCGGAGGGGAAGGGTCGATGAAGAGTGCACCAATGATTAAAAGCATTTTCCATTTTGAGTAAATCCAAGAACAAGAATAGGAGGCAAGAAATGAAAAGCAAACTATCTACTTTGGGATTCGTGCTCATACTGAGTGCGTTGATCCTGGGCGGCTGCGGACCGGCCATGGTTGAGCCTGTCGCACCGCCGGCGCCCGGGCCGCGGTCAGTCAGTCATTCGGTCGAGTTGCGGGAGGGCGAGACCTACACGCTCACGCTCGAAACGGATCCCTCCAGTGGCAACGAGTGGGAGGTGGAGTATAGCGAGGCGCTGCTTGATCTGGTAGACCGCACCGCCGACGACGCCGCAGGCGAGGAGGTCTTTATCTTCCGCGCGCGTGCCGGGGGCGTCACCGAGGTCTACTTCAGCTACAGCGGGCACCACGAGGTGATCTGCCATTTCACCATCGGAGCCGATCCAGCGTTGGCCGATGCGATGAGCGAGGCGGAGGCCAGAGAGATCGCGGCCAGCAGCGAGTGCGGCGAGGCGGGGGCGCTCCTGGAGAACACCCTCTACAACGATTGGACAGCCACCTGGTGGATAGATCTGGACATTCAAAAGGAGGGATGCAACCCTGCGTGCGTCGTCAACGTGAGAACAAGACAGGCAGAGATAAACTGGCGTTGCATGGGCGTCCTTCCTCTGGAAGACGCCGCTTCGCTTCCTGAGACCGTGGATACCCCAGCGCCCGCTCCGCCGCCAACGGAGACGCCCGCCCCCACCGGCGGACAGCCCGTCGTGGGCTGGCTCGGCCACGTCGTCAGCCTGCCCGATGGTAGTGATTACCTCGCCTTGCAGCCCAAAGGGAGCGGCGAGATCGGCCTGACCGGCGCCGACGCCGGCGTTGAGGCCGAGATCGTGGCCCTGCGCGACAAGGAAGAGCCTGGCAAGTACGCCCACTTCTGGGGCACGCTCAGTTGCGACGTACCCGACTATGGCGGCTGCCAGCTCGTCGTGGCCCGCCTGGACCCCGGCACGCCGCCAGGCCCTCGCTTCGCCCCCGCCCCGGTCGAAGGCTGGGAGGGGCAGATTTTCTCTGTTCCCGGCATGGCCCAGTTCGAGGAGTACTTTGTTCTAGATGGTCCCTTCCCCGTCCGATACGGGTTTCAAGGCGCCGACGAAGCGCTGCAGACCCAACTGGAGGATTTGCGGGACACGTCTGCAATCATTCGAATATGGGGGGAGATTCAGTGCGCCATTCCCGACGTGTGTGGTTGCCAGATCAGGGTGGAACGCTGGGAACTCGTATCTGAAGAATCACCCCCGTTGGGCGTTCACTACGAGTCCCCGGTGGTCGGCTGGTATGGGCAGGTCATTGGCCTCCCTGCTGATGTGCGATACGACGACTTCCTCCGCCTGCTCCCCCTGGGCGCTGGCGACGTGGGACTGACCAGCGCCGACGCCGCGCTGGAGGCCGAAATCGAGGGGTTGCGCGACAGTGGCACCAACGCCCACTTCTGGGGCGCGATCGCTTGTGGAGTGCCCGACTACGACGGCTGTCAGGTCACCGTTACCCGCGTCATCCCGGAGGGGACAGGCCCTTACCCCGATCCCGACCCTGTGGAGGGATGGGAAGGGCGGCACTTCTCTGGCCGCGGCCTGGGGGAGTTCGATGACTGCTTCATTCTGGGCTTCTACGGACCCTTCGGCGTTCAATACGGGATTCAAGGCGCCGACGAAGCGCTGGAAGTCGCGCTGGAGGACTTGCGGAGTATGAATAAGCTTACCGATCCTCCACCTGACATCCAGATATGGGGGGAGGTGCAGTGTGGCGTTTCCGACGTGAATGGTTGTCAGATCGTTGTGGACCGTCTGGAGGAACTATTCAGCTAGCCATAATCCCTTGAGTAAATCCAAGAAAGAAAAGGAGATGATGAGAAATGAAAAGCAAATTGACAAAAGCAGTACTGGGTGTGCTGATCTTGCTCGTGACGGCGTGCGCGCCAACTTCAACGCCGGCCGATGTTCCCACATCGGCATCTACTGCTGAGCCTACCAGCCCACCTGCGCCCACTTCCACTTCCACCAGCCCGCCCGCGCCAACCGCTACCGCGACACCGGCGCCCGAGCCGCATCCTGGCTGGACCTCGTACACCAACGCGAATTATGTGTTCGATATGGCCATCGACCGTGACGGCAACCTGTGGGCCGGAAGTACGGGCGGCGGAGTTGTCCGGTGGAACCCGACTGACGGCACGTACACCAGGTACACGGTGGACGACGGCCTGGCGAGTAATGAAGTCCCGTCCATCGCCGTGGCCCCCGACGGCGCGCTGTGGTTCGGCACCCAGGGTGGCGTATCTCGCTTCGACGGTGAGACCTGGACTACCTATGCCACCACCGACGGCCCGGTGGGCAATCACG
>JAUWOI010000559.1 GCA_030612185.1 Anaerolineae bacterium | reverse complement strand
AGAGACGCAAAGAAATTTAAATGGTAGATCAAGATTTGTTCAGTCAAAGGCCTCGATTCTCAAAAATATTAAAGCATCATTCAAGAATCTCTGCGCCTTTGCGTCTCTGCGTTAAAATTAGCACCTTTTTTCAGTGGAGTCTATGAAGTGACAGCAATTCCCGGTGTGATCAGACCTGACAGGTTTTTACCCAAGACTTGCTGTTCAACACAGTTGCCGAGTGACATAAGGGGCCTCAAGTCACGAAATTCGTGGAAACCTGTCAGGTCTTGACGCCAGAGAGGGTAGTTCATGGCACGCTCGAAACGACGCAAATCTCGTAGGCCGAGGCAGCCCAAGCGACATCCGTCACCTACCATTCCGCCTGGGGTGCGTTTCGCGACCACACCGGCCATAGGCACGGACGGGCGGGTGCCCAAGGCAGCCCAGCCGAAGCCCACTGAGTCGATGTTTATGCAACTGGCGGTACTGACTGAAGAGGAGGAGCCTGAGAGCGAGGAAGATCTTGAGGCCCTCATTTCACGATATATGGTGCCTGGTCGGAAGCCGAAGTTCCCACCCCCGACCCGTCCCTGGCATCAGGCTCAGGAACTGGCTTACCAGGGTTGGGAGCAGCGATCTAAGCGGAGGCGGGCGGAGTCTGCCCGGCGAGCGTTGGAGGTCTCACCCGACGCGGTAGACGGCTACCTCCTGCTGGCGCACGACGCGCCTTCGTGGGAGAAAGTGACCGACTTCTGTGCCGAGGCTGTGGCCGCAGCGGAACGGTTGCTAGGCCCCGATTTCCTCACGGAGTACAAAGATGGCTTCTGGGGTGTGGCGCTCACCCGCCCGTATATGCGGGCACGATTCGCACTGGGCTATTGTCTCTGGCGGCAGGAGAAGCGAGCGGAGGCCGTGACACACTTTCGGGACTTGATCACCCTCAATCCGAACGACAACCAGGGGGCACGCTACGTGCTGGTGGCCGCGTTGCTCGAACTGGGAGAGGAGCGCGAGGTGCAGCAGGTTATGAGCAGATACTCCCGCGACATCCTGTGCCACTGGGCGTACAACCGGGCGTTGTTGGAGTTTCTTCGACGAGGTGACCAGCGTCGGGCGCGGAGGCGGCTGGAGCAGGCATTTGAGAGAAACCCGCTCGTGCCCGTTTTCTTGCTGAGCAGGGAGCGTATCCGCTCCTACGAGTTGGATATGGTGAGGGCGGGGGAGAAGGGCGAGGCCATCGAGTACCAGCATCTGTACGGCGACGCCTGGGCGATGACTGAGGGTGCCCTGGCGTGGTTCGAGCGGCAGTTTGAGGCATAACAAAAGGGGAGGCGAGCGATCATGAGACCATCTGAACCAACTGGCCCCCCGCAGGAGCGGGGTTTCCTGGTCGGGGTTGAACTGAAAAAACGCAGGGCCTCCTCGTCCGCTGGCTACTGGCCGGTCGAGGAGTCGCTGGCAGAATTGGCCCAACTGGCCTCCACGGCTGGTATCGTGGTTGTAGGCCAGGCGGTGCAGCGGCTCAATCATCCCCACGCGGCCACTTTCATCGGGCCGGGCAAGGTCGAGGAGGTGGCCGGGAGGGTGGTGGAGACCGCCGCCGACGTGGTCATCTTCGATGATGAACTCTCTCCACGCCACCAGCGCGAACTGGAGAAGGTGCTGGGCGACGGGGTCAAACTGCTCGACCGCACCGCTCTGATCCTCGACATCTTCGCCCAGCACGCCCACACTCGCGAAGGGGCGCTGCAGGTGGAACTGGCCCAGTATGAGTACCGGTTGCCGCGCCTCACGCGGGCCTGGACCCACCTGGCGCGGCAGGCTGGCGGGAGGGCCGGTGGCGCGCTGGGCGGCGTCGGCGTGCGTGGGCCTGGCGAGACGCAGTTGGAGACCGACCGGCGGGTGATCGGGAGGCGCATCGCCCAACTCAAGCGGGAGTTGGAGGAGGTGCGCGCCCATCGGGGACGCCACCGCGCGCGGCGGCGCAAGACTGGCGTGCCCGCCGTCGCCATCGTCGGCTATACCAACGCCGGGAAGTCCACCCTGCTCAACGCACTTTCCGACGCCGGAGTCCTCGTGGCGGATCAACTGTTCGTCACGCTCGACCCGACCACACGCCGCGTTGAGTTGCCCGGTGGGGGCGTGGCCCTCTTCACCGACACCGTCGGCTTTATCCAGAAACTCCCCACCCAGTTGGTGGCCGCCTTCCGCGCCACGCTGGAGGAAGTGACCGAGGCCGACTTGCTGCTGCACGTGCTGGACGTAACACACCCGCAGGCGGAACGCCAGGCCGAGGCCGTGCGTGAGACGCTGGAGCACATCGGCGCTGCCGATAGGCCCATCATCAGCGCGCTGAACAAGATTGACCGTCTGCCCACCCCCGATGTTCTCTTCCCCCTGGAGGCCAGATTTCCCAACGGCGTTTTTATCTCAGCCCTCACCGGAGAGGGGCTGGAATCGCTGCTGGCTCGCATCGAGGGGGAGTTGGAGGTGCAGATGGCCTGGCTTGACGTGCTTATTCCCTACGAGTCGGGGGAGTTGGTGGCCCTCTTTCACCGGCGAGGGCTGATCGAGCAGGAGGAGCACACCGAGGTGGGCACGCATCTCACAGGCCGCGTGCCGCGCGCCTTGGTGGGACGCTTCCGCGCATTGCGAAGGTAAGTACCTATTCTGGAAGGTGTTCGTAGTAGCGGTTTCAACCGCCTGGGGAACGACTGAAGTCGTTACTACGAGTTTTTCGGAAAGGCTCTAAGCCGGTAGCCGCCGCTAAC
>JAUWOI010000343.1 GCA_030612185.1 Anaerolineae bacterium | reverse complement strand
CGAACTGGAATTGGCGGAGAGTATCACGGCACAGACTCCGTTGCCGCTGCGACCGTTGGTCTCTCAACTCCCCATCGTTGAAGAACTGCCCGAAGGGTTAGAGGATGAGATCCGGCGTCTCAAGACCCGCCTCCGCCGGTTGGGGTCGGTCAACCCCAATGCCCCTGACGAATATGCCGAGGCCCAGGAGCGGCATTCTTTCCTCACCGAGCAATCGGCTGACCTGGAGACCGCCTCGGCCCGACTGCGCCAGGTGCTGGCCGAATTGGATGAACTGATGGAGACCGCCTTCCGGGAGACCTTCGATGCGGTGGCGGTAAGGTTCTCCGAGACGTTCCCGGCTCTCTTCAACGGCGGCACAGCGCGGCTGGAGTTGACCGACCCCGGAGACTTGATGAACACCGGCGTGGACATCGTTGCCCGGCCTCCAGGCAAGCGTGCGCAGCGGTTGGCGCTCCTCTCCGGCGGTGAGCGGGCTTTGACTGCGGCCGCGCTCCTGTTCGCCCTCCTCCACGTCCATCAAGCCCCGTTCTGCGTGCTCGACGAGGTGGACGCGATGCTCGACGAGGCGAACGTGGGCCGCTTCCGCGCGCTGCTGGAGGAGTTGGCGCAGCGGAGCCAGTTCATCGTCATCACCCACAACCGGGTCACTATTGAGACCGCCGACACCATCTACGGCGTCTCAATGGGGGCGGATGGGGTTTCGCAGGTGGTGTCGCTCAAACTGGAGCAGAGACTGGAGAATAGAGAATAGAGAATAGAGAGTAGAGGGTAGAGAGTAGAGAGCAGAAGTAGGGAGTAGGGAGTAGGGAGTAGGGAGTAGGGAGTTGGAGATGCGTCTGGCGGTTTTGGCTGATGTTCACGGCAATCTGCCTGCACTGGAGGCAGTGTTGGCAGATGTGCAACAGTATAACGTGGATGGTATCATCGTTGCCGGTGATTTGATCGGCGGCGGGCCACAACCAGTTGAAGTGCTTCGTTTGCTGCGCTCGCTGCGCACCTGGATGATTCGAGGCAATAATGAGAACTACTTCTTAGCCTATGACGCGGGGGAGGTCCCAGACGCTTGGCGGGTGAGTTACCAGTGGGTCGTTCTGCGCTGGACGTATCATCGCCTCGATAAGTCGTCGCTGGACCTTATCACATCGCTTCCAGAACAGTGTGTAGTTGCCCTAGATGGCACCGCGCCAATCCGTGTGGTGCATGGTTCTCCGCAGGGACCATCAGGCCGACTCTTCCCAGATCGCGACCCCGCTAAACTGTATTGGTTCAGAAAGGCAGGGTTTCTATCACTGGATCAAAATCCGGACAATCTGGGCGTGGCATTTGAACAGATCGCCGAGCCGGTATTGGTGTGCGGACATACACATATTCCGTGGAAGCAAGAGCAGGATGGCCGGCTTGCTCTCAATCCAGGTGCGGTGTGCGGACCGCTGAATGGTGACGTGTGCGCTCAGTACGCGCTGCTGACCTGGCGGGATGGTCACTGGCAGGCAGAGCATCAGGTGGTGCCCTACGACCTTGACCGGATATGTGCAGCCTTTTGTGAAAGCGGCCTGTTAGCGGTAGGGGGTGCCTTTGCTTGGGCATGTCTACTTACCATAGAAACGGGCCAGAACGTTGCGGGTCATTTTGTCTCGTATGTCTACAAGTTGGCTGCCGGGGCTGGATTCGAGGATTGCGACGTCGTTCCAGATGCTATCTGGGAGCACGCGGTAGCCACTTTCGATTGGGAGGGGGCTGCAGGAAGTAAGCAATGACCTGCTCCGTGCAGGGAAAGAGGAAGTCACTTGACAAAAACCAATCTCCAATCTCCAATCTCTAATCTCCAACTCTCCAATCTCCACGTCGCCATTCTGACCACCGGTGGCACGATCGCCATGCGGCACGACGCTGCGGCGGGTGGGGCGATTCCCCTCCTCGGCGCGGATGAACTCACGGCGGCCTTGCCGTCTGGATTGCCGGAACTGGAGACCGAGGAGGTCATTAATCTCCCCAGTTCCCACTTCCGGCTCGATACGCTGTGGGCCATTCGCGAGCGCGTGGCCGAGTTGGCGGCGGAGCCCGGTGTGGATGGTGTAGTCATCACCCACGGCACCGACACGCTGGAGGAGACGGCCTATCTGCTCGATGTGACCGTGCCGGGAGATAAGCCTATCGTGCTCACCGGTGCGATGCGCGCTGCTTCTGACGTGGGCTACGATGGCCACGCGAACCTCCTGGCTGCCATTCGCGTCGCGGCAGCGGTGCAGGCACGTGGTCTGGGCGCGGTGGTCGTCCTCAATGACGAAGTCCACGCCGCGCGTCACGTCACCAAAATACATACGCTCAGCACGGCGACCTTCCAGTCTCCTGGCTGGGGGCCGGTGGGTCGGGTGGGGGGGGACGCCGTCACCATTGAGCGGTGGCCGGAGCGACACGTGTTGCCCTGGTGTGGCCTGGAGCCAAATGTATCTCTGCTCAAACTGGCGGTGGGCATGGAGGCCGGCCTGCTGGAGGATGCGCTGGCGCGGGGTGCCCGGGGTGTAGTCATTGAGGCACTGGGAGGTGGACGCGTGCCCCCGTGGTGGCTGCCATCCATCGAGCGGGCGCGGGCTCAAAGGCTGCCGGTTGTGATCGCCAGCCGTTGTCCCTCTGGGCGGGTCTGGGATGCCTACGGCTACCCAGGGGCATACCGCACCCTGGCCGACCTGGGTTGTCTATTTGCCGAGGGGCTGAACGGGCAGAAAGCGCGCATCAAGTTGATGGTCGTGCTCGCAGCCGCCGAGACCACCGGTGAGGTGGCGGAGCTATGGTAGGAGGTGCAGCACTGGATTCATTGGAGTTGGCCCGACACATTGTGGAGGTGATCGCCGATAAGAAGGGTGAAGATGTGTTGTTGCTCGATATTCGGGATGTCTCTATCCTGGCCGATTACTTCGTGATCGGCAGCGCCACCAGCGAGCGGCAAGCAAAGGCGATCGTCGAAGGTATCAAACAGGAGACGAAGCAGGCGTTCGATGTCAGGCCGTTGCACGTCGAGGGGGAATCCGCTGCCGGGTGGATTTTGGTGGACTACGGCGATGTAGTGGTTCACCTGTTTGCACCGGAGGTGCGGACTTACTACGCCCTGGAGAGGTTGTGGCGGGATGGGCGCATCGTGGTGCGGATGTTGTGATTTACGTTGGGCTAACAGGGGCGCTTACAGCGCCCCTGTTGTTCTGTGTGTGCCCATCTGTCTCAGTCGCCCTCGCCCGGTAGTTCAGGTGGGGCTGGTATCGCTTCCTGGCCCTCGAAAGAGGGTATGGGTATAAGTGGCGTGAGCCCCTCGCTCGGCAAGATGCCCCACTGGATGTTTTGGAGATTGCGGACAAATTCCCACTGGACAACTTCCGGGAACTCTTGCAGCGTCTTGCCACGTGCCTCGATGCTATAGGCTTCGGAGTCCGCCAAAAGGCGCTGGCGTTCTGCATCTGCCCCCGCCAGTAGTTTGACCCGCTCGGCTTCTGCTTCCGCCAGGCGTATCTGCCGCTCTTTCTCATATTCGGCGGCGTCGGACTGGTACTTGGCGGTTTCGATGGCCTCCTGGGCGATCTGTTGCTGTTCAATCGCCGCGATGTAATCCGGATCGAAATCAATCTTTCGCACGAGAAAGTCATCGAGAAGGACGCCGTACTTCTCGAACTCCTGCTCCAGCGTATCCCGCACCGCATCTTGATAGGTGAAGATACCATCGCCACTGTACAGGTCCTCGGCGGTGTGACTTTGGGCCCACAAACGGGCCAGGTTTCTGGAATGTGCCTTCACGACGTTTTCTACGACCTCTGGCAGGCGGCCGACTCTTTGCACAATATCAGCGGTTTCCCTGGACGGTAGGCGGAACAGCACAGTGTATTTGATGCTGATTTGCTGGCCATCTACAGTTTGGGCAGTCACAGGATAGTCTCGGTAATCGGCGTTGGATGCCCCTGGGTCGTCACTGGTTTCATACGACTGGACGACTGTGGGAATGACCACTATCTGGTCAATGAACGGGGTGCGCCAGTGAAGACCGGGTTCAAAGACCGATCCCGTCAGTCCTCCGAAGCGGGTGACCAACGCCACTGTTCCGTGTTCGACGGGGGTGTAGGCTAGCCCAACCACGATCACGCCGAAAATGAACACGGCCACCACCACGACTATCGTCGCCGGTATTTTCCACTGCGTTGTTTCGCTTCCTTTCGTTCCCATGCGTGTCATTCTGTTCCTCCTTTACTACTCAAATTACTACTCAAATATCCAGCGGTCAGTGTCCCGCTCGTAGGAGAGAATCTCGTCCTCGGTGAAGAAGAGCGGTATCTCGAAGGCTGCCGTCTCCGGCCCGTCGGAGCCGTGCACCAGGTTGCGCCCGACCTCCAGGCTGAAGTCGGCGCGGATGGTACCAGGGGCCGCCTCGGCTGGCTTGGTCGCCCCCATCGTGCGCCGTGCGATCTCGATGGCATTGTTTCCCTCCAACACCATCACCACGACCGGGCTGGAAGTGATGTAGCGGATCAGCGGCTCGTAGAAGGATTTCCCTTCGTGGACCGCATAATGGCGTCGGGCCAGCGATTCGTTTATGTGTATCAGTTTCAGCGCTGCGATGCGCAGCCCTCGTCGCTCGAAGCGGGTGATAATCTCTCCGATGATCCCACGCTGCACAGCGTCAGGCTTTATGATAACTAGCGTGTGCTCCAAGTTTCCCCCTAGGTTTCCAGGTTCTCCAGTGCCCGACGGTACATGTCCAGTGCCTCCTGCAGCCGATCGTCTTTCATGTAGGCGTCACCCAGTACCCGCTGTGTGTTGGCGTCGGGCCGCTGCTCCACGTATTCCTCCAGGGCCGTGATTGCGCTCTCCAGAAACTTGCCAGTGCGGATCACACGGCCATAGGCCTCTAGTGCTTCTTCCCGTTCATCGGCCTGCCACAGCGCCCGTGCCAGTGTTAGCCAGGCTTCGTAATCGCGTGGATGCTCCTGCAGGTAATCTCGCTCGGCGGCGAATGGCTCGGCAGGGGCCTCGACAGTGGGAACTTCCGGCGCTTCCTCGACCACGGGTGGTGCCTCTATCTCTTCCGGCACTGCGGGTGGTGCAGCCTCCTCCACCGGTGGGGCTTCCTCCGCTACTGGAATCTCAACTGTGGGCGGTGCTTCTATCTCTTCCGGCACTGCGGGTGGTGCAACCTCCTCCATCGGTGTGGCTTCCTCCGCTACTGGAAGCTCAACAATGGGTGGTGCCTCTATATATTCCGGCACTGCGGGTGGGGCAGCCGC
>JAUWOI010000314.1 GCA_030612185.1 Anaerolineae bacterium | reverse complement strand
GTTGGCGAGGATCCGTGCCACGGCGAAGGTGCCTTTTGCGAAGTTGGGCATCTCGAACACGCCCAGCGGCCCGTTCCAGACCACCATCCTGGCCCCGCCCCGCGCCGACTCGAACGTAGATATTGTCTTGGGGCCGACATCGAGGATGCGCCAGCCTGGAGGGACCTCGTTGGGGGCCACGACCCGCGTGTGAGCGTCGTTGTCGAAAGCGTCGGCGATGACCACGTCCACGGGAAGCACGAGTGTGCCCCCGGCCTGCTTGAGCAGCGACTCGGCTGTTTCCACGGCCTTGTCTTCGATCAGCGAATCGCCCACCTCGAAGCCCATCGCTTTGAAGAAGGTGTTCGCCATCCCGCCGCCGATCAGCATCCGGTCGCACTGCTTCAGCAAGTTCTCGATGACGCCGATTTTGTCGGAGATCTTGGCTCCCCCCAGGATGGCGACGTAGGGGTGCTCGGGGTTCTCGGTCGCTTGTCCCAGGAACTCCAGTTCCTGCTCCATCAGGAGACCGGCCACGGCCGGCAGGTAGTGTGTCACTCCCTCGGTCGAGCCGTGGGCGCGGTGCGCTGCACCGAAGGCGTCATTGACGTAGATCTCTGCCAGCGCGGCCAGTTGGCGGGCGAATTCGGGGTCGTTGGCCCGCTCCTCAGGATGGAAGCGAGTATTCTCCAGCAGGACGACGTCGCCTGGCTGCATTGCCTTGACCGCTGCCTCGACCTCCGGCCCGACGCAGTCGTCGAGTTTCTTCACCGGGCGGTCCAGCAGGTCCTCCAGCCGTCTCGCTACCGGATCCATCCTCAACTCCGGCACGGCCTTGCCTTTGGGCCGGCCCAGGTGTGAGCACAGGATAACTGCTGCGTTCTGCTCTAGCAGGTAGTTCAGCGTGGGCAATACAGCCCTGATGCGGGTGTCGTCTGCCACAGATCCCTCTTTGAGTGGCACGTTCAGGTCCACGCGCACCAGCACGCGCTTGCCATGCACGTCCACGTCACGGATAGTTTTTTTGTTCATTACGCCTCCTTGTCAGGAAGGAAATGAGTAGATGAGGAATGAGTATACGAGGAATGAGTAGATGAGGATAGTCCTCATCTACTCATCTACTTGTCGTTTACTCCCTACTCGCTAGAGCCCCTTGTCCGCCAGCAATTTCGCCAGGTCGGTCATGCGCGTCGAGTAGGCCCATTCGTTGTCGTACCAGGTCACCACTTTGACCATGTTGCCGCCTATCACCATGGTGGACAGCCCATCCACGATACTGGAGCGCGGGTCACCCTTGTAGTCCATTGAGACCAGCGGCTCTTCAGAGTAGCCCAGGATGCCCTTCAGCGGGCCTTCGGCAGCGGCTTTGAAGGCGGCGTTGACCTCCTCGACGGTGGTCGTCTTCTCCAACTCGGCCACGAAGTCCACGATGGAGACGGTTGGGGTGGGAACGCGCAGGGCCATGCCGTCGAACTTGCCTTTCAGTTCCGGGATGACCAGCGCCAGTGCTTTGGCCGCGCCAGTGGTGGTGGGGATGATGTTCAGCGCCGCCGCCCGTGCCCGTCGCATATCGCTGTGAGCCAGGTCCAGGACGCGCTGGTCGGTGGTGTAGGAGTGGATGGTGGTCATCAGTCCCTTGACGATGCCGAAGTTGTCGAAGATGACCTTGACTGCTGGGGCCAGGCAGTTGGTGGTGCACGAGGCGTTGGAGAGGATATGGTGTTGCGCCGGGTCGTACATCTCGTCGTTCACGCCTAGCACGACGGTCAGGTCCACGCTATCGGCCGGCTTGGCCGGAGCGCTGATAATGACCTTCTTGGCGCCGGCGCTGACGTGAGCGGCTGCCTTGCGCCCATCGCGGAAGACGCCGGTAGATTCGATCACAATCTCTACACCCAGGTCGCCCCAGGGCAGTTTCGCCGGATCGCGCTCGGCGAAGACCTTGATGGGCTCGCCATCTACGACGATGCCTCCTTCGACCACCTCGACGGTACCATCGTAGATGCCGAAGTTGGAATCGTACTTGAACAGGTGGGCGTTGGTCTTAGGCGGGAAGAGGTCGTTGACGGCGACGACGTCGAGTTCGTCGCGGTAGTTCTCCTTCATCGCCTTGAGGACCTGCCGTCCGATGCGACCGAAACCATTGATACCGACTTTTACTGTCATTACTCTGCTCCTTTTCTTATGTGATTTGTGAAATACTGTGCGTTTACCGTTCTTCGACTAGTTGCACCAGCGCTCGTGCAAGTTTATCGCTCTGGGCAACACGCGCCCCCGCACTGCCAACACCCGTCCCGACTCCAGGATCGCCCGCTCGAAACTGCCGGTCACTTCTGCCATCGCGGTGATGAAGAGATTACCGAAACTGTGGCCATTGAGCCCACTGCCGTCGCCGCTTGTCCTGAGCCCCTCGGCGTCGCTCGGGGTAGACTTCGTCGAAGGGCCTGTCCTGAGCGAAGTCGAAGGAAAGCGGTACTGGAACAACTGGGTCGTCAATGCCTCGTCGTCGGCCAGTGCGGCGATGCAGTTGCGGAAGTCGCCCGGCGGCAGCAGGCCCAGTTCGCGCCGCAGCCGCCCTGAACTGCCTCCATCGTCGGCGACGGTGACGATGGCGGTGACGTTGGAGGTATACTGCTTGAGTCCGCGCAGGAGGACTGAAAGGCCGTGCCCTCCAGCGATGGCGACGATCTTGGGGCCGTGCTCCCGTTGGTGATAGTGGTACACGGCGTTTACCACTGTCTCTGGGTCTGGTTCCACGAAGGGCTCCAACAGTGCCCGATTGAGGCGAAACAGCGCGATTGCCACCGCTGCCGCACCGGCCAGTCCGAAGAGCCCGGCCCGCAGGCCGCGTGGAATGAACTGGAAGGTCAGGTAGTAGAAGATGCCCGGCAGGGGATAGAGTTGCCGGAGCAAGAAACTGAAACCCAGGCTTAGAAGCGCAATACCGCAGGCCAGAAGTAACAGCCAGCGTTTGATCCCCATGCCGGGGGTCAGCCATTTAAGGGCGGAGCGGAGATACCGGCGAAATACCATGTTGATGCACATTATAACCGAACACGGCACAGACGTCAAAGAGGAGCGTGAAGAACAGCGCCGTCGGCGGCGCGCCCAGGCCTGCAGTTCGTCTGCCGCAGGTCAAGGTGGCAGTGGTGGAGAGAGATCTTCTAATTCTGCTTGAGGGCGGGATGTCGAGGGGATTTGTCGTTGAGCGGGATCATCCATCAGCCGCTCGTTGGCTGCGCTCTTTCCTCTGCGATGCCCGCTGGAGTTGCCAGAGGACGAAACGCACTCGCTGGGACATGGTCACGGCAACGTTCCATAACAGCCGGGTGCCCAGCGTGGCGTCATCCTCGCACAGGGCCAGCAACCGATCCCGTTCCAACGCCAATACCGTGGCTCCCTCTGGGCCGGCTATCAGGTCGGCGCTGCGCAGCCCTTGATCCAGCATGGCGAGTTCGCCGGCGACCTGGCCGGGCCTCAAGGTCGCCACGTGGCGAGGGTTCTGGGGTGCCTGTCCGGGATTGTCTGGGTCGCTCCAGACTTCTACCGTGCCGGCTTGTATGATGTACAGTTCATTGCCGGCCTCGTCTACACGGACGATGTTGGCGCGGGGAGGGTAGAAGCGCTGTCGGCATTGGGCTGCCAGGCGGGTGCGCTGGGGCAGGTTCAGGTTGTTCCCAACGTCGGAGTGGGCCAGGAACCGTGCCACCTCGCGAATGCGCGTGAATTCATCGTCACCTACAGGAGTGTGAAGTGCGTCGCTGAACAATGGAAGGCCAAGGTAGGCGGCTATCTGGCGGCGGGTGGTGTCAGGTGTCTCGAAGTGGGGCCAGTGTCCGGCGTTGGGGATGATACGCAAGTCAGCCTCGGGCCACTCGTCGGCCACCACGCCAGCATCTCGCAAGGGGACTGTGTTGTCTTCTGCCCCCCACAACACCAGCGAGGGCACTTCGACCTGGCTCAAGCGCCCGCGCAGGTCATTCTCGCGCATGGCGAAAAAACATTCGGCTCGCACCCGGCCTTGACCAGGCCGGCGGACATCGGCCTGCAGGCGTATATGCTCCTCTGCGGTGATCCCGGTGCGCTCGGCGAAGGAGGCCGGACGCATCAGGCGGTCGGTGATGCCCACCATCAGGCGTTCGACGGTGGACACGATCAGGCTGCCCAACCCGAAACGTTCCAGAAGGGTGACGGGCGAGACGACCAGGTTGATGTATCGCGACAGATGGCCACTGACTGTGGGGTCTATCAAAACCATACGCTCGACCAGGATCGGATGGCGCAAAGCCAGGGTCAGGCCGATCATGCCCCCCATCGAGTGACCTACGAGCACAACCGGGCCATCAGTCATTTCCTCGATGAAATCGGCCAGTAGATCCACGTAGGCAGGGATTGTCACTCGTTTGGGTAGGGGCGGCGATTCACCAAAACCGGGCAGGTCAATGGCAATAGTCAAAAAGCGTTGGCTCAACAGCCCGACCAGAGGTGACATAGCATACCATGAACTTGACCAGCCGTGAATCAACAGCGCCACCTGGCGGTTTGGCTGGCCCTCTTTGACGTAATGGATCTGCTGACCGTTGATTGTATGAAGCGCCACGACATTCACTTCCTTTGAATGTAATACTGATTGTAGCGCAAAATGTGGTTTTGTGAGGTTACAATTGTGTTACAATATGGGAAACGTTATCGCCCAGGCCAGAGCCCAGGCCAGACCTGACAGGTTTCCGAAACCTGTCAGGTCTTGAATTGTACCGAGGGGTTAGTTGAGGGCTTCTGGTGGGCGCACCATCAGCACTGGCCTGTTGGCCGCCAATAGGATGTCCGCGCTCAAGTCGCCCACCAGGCGCGCGTCAAGGCCGGGGGTGACGTGGGCCCCGGTCACCAGCAGGTCGTATCGGCCTTCCCGGGCCTCGGCGATGATCTCAGCCAGCACCGGGCCATGACGGACCACCGCGCGGGCGGCCACCTCCTCCGCTGCCAACAGGTCCAGCATCTGGCTGAGGTGTACTCCCTCTCGTGAGCCGCGCTGGATCAGTTCTTCCGCCGACGCACTCAGGTCGTGTGGGAGCGCGTTCTCGGTCAGCGGCAGTTGGGACATCACGTGGAGCAGAGTCGCCGAGGCCCCCAGATTCCGAGCCAGGCGGCCGGCGAACCGCACGGCGTGCTCGCTCACGGGACCGGCGGAGGAAGCGATCAGGAACCGCTTGAGGTCGCGGGCGCGTCCCTTGACCACCAGGCCAGAGGCTGGCGCGTGGCCGGTGACGTGGAGCGCCACCGAGCCTAGCAGCAGCCGCACCATTCCCCGCCGTCCCCGGCTGCCGATGACCACCAGGTCGTACGGGGTGGCCTGCGCCTGGCGGACTACCTCCTCGGCCATTCGGCCAGTCCGCTGGTGGAGGACTACCGGAACTCCCGTCGCTTCCAGATCGGCGGTGACCTCCTCGGCCATCTGAAGGGCTTCTTTCTCCCGGTCGCGTTCGGCTACGACCAGGACATCCACGGCGTTCGCGGTCTTTCGCGCCACACGTGTTCCCATGTCCAGCGCCCGGGCCGCGTAGGATGAGCCGTTGGTGCAGAGTAGGATCTTCATGACTCCACTGAAAAAAGGGCTAATCTTAACGCAGAGACGCAAAGGCGCAGAGATTCTTGAATGACGCTTCAATATTTTTGAGAATCAAGGCCTTTGACGGAACAAATCTTCTTCTACTTTTCAATTCTCTTTGCGTCTCT
>JAUWOI010000006.1 GCA_030612185.1 Anaerolineae bacterium | reverse complement strand
CGCTGCTGGGGGAGGTAACCAATTTCACTGTGCCTGCGTCGGCGGCCTCCAGCAGTGGTGTGACGTCCCCGCCCTCAATCACGTCCTGGGTGATGAGGTCACATTCGCCCGCCAAGAGCGAATCGAGCGCCTGCCGCAGGTCGGGGACGAAGCGGAAGATGACACGATCGAGATATGGCAGCCCCTCAGATGCGCGGAAGTAGTGCGGGTTGCGCACCAGCGTGATGTGGTCGCCCTCCACCCACTCTTCAACGACGAAGGGGCCCCAGCCCAGCGGCTTGCGGTGCGCGACCTCGGTGCTGAGCAATTGGTCGGCGTCGGCCACACCCCACACGTGCCGGGGCAGTGGGTGGTAGAAGTTCAGGAAGTAGAAGGGATCGCGATAGCCGGGGACACCGGTCCAGACGACAGTGCGCTCGTCCACGACGTCGTAACTGCGGGTACGATCCCAGAGCAACCGCAAGGTGGGACTTTCGAACGCACCGGCCAACTCGAAGGAGTAGCGGGAATCGTCGGCGGTGAGGGGCTGACCATCCGCCCAGGTGACATCGGCCCGCAGCGTGAAGGTCACCATCATCTGCGTCATCGTGACCACCCCACCCTCAAACGTGGTCTCCTGACCGTCGGCGTCAAAGACGGTGACGCCCGGCAGCAAGTCCACCACCAGACCGTTGACGTCCACGACATGGTCGCCCTCTTGAACGTGGATAGTTCCCAGGACAGCGTCCCCGTCGGCCAGGCTGGGGATTTTTTCCAGGATCACAGGCTGGAACTGGTGCGTGCGGGTGTCAATCGGGCCATCGTAGATTGCCGCCAGCACGTTGCGAGCGGCGCGCGATGGGCCGCCGTAGACGAAGAGCGTATTGGGCTCAAGAGTCTGGCAGACAGTGAATTCCTTGGGTGGTATCGGAGTCGGCGTGCTGGTGGGGGCCAGAGTGGGTGAGGGCGACGGTGAGAGGGAAGGGGATGGTGAGGGAGAGGGTACGTCGGGCATAACAACAGTAGCGGTAGGGTCAGAGGGCAGGCAGGCCGTGATGAGGCCGGTCAGCAACAGTGCGACGATAATAATGTGGCTATGCTTGTGGCTATGCTTCATCATGTCTCCTTGAGCATAGGAACCAGGGGCTAGGGTCTAGGGACTGGCTAGGAACGGTCAATTTCGGCACGACCGGAGGCCGATTCCCGCTCCCAGTAGCGGATGAGGCCCTGCAACGCGCGCGCAGCTTCGCTTGTAATGCCGCCAGACGCTCCCGCTCGGCGTCGTCCAGATAGCCCAGCCGGTGCGAGAGATGAATGAAATACTCCACTTCGTTAAGCGAACCACGGGCTTGATACAGGAAATGCAGTAGATCACGCACCGTCCGGCGTCCATACCCCTCGGCGATATTGGCCGCCGCCGACACGGCTGCATCCCGCACCTGCTTCGTCAATCCAAACCGTTCTTCCCGCGGAAAGCGAGCCGTTGCCCGGTACACAGCCACGGCCAAGTCATCGCATCGCTGCCATGCTTTATTGCTCCGATAGTCCATCTCGCCTCTCTAGTCCCTCGCCCCCAGTCCCTAGTACGCCCGCCCGAAGATGGCCCGCTCACTGGCCTCTCTCCCGCAGTGGATACATTTCCCTTTCCCTGGCTCCTGCTCCAGTGGGATGCAGCGCACCGTGGCCTTGGTTCCCTCCTTGATCTGGGCCTCGCAGTCCGCGTCCCCGCACCACCAGGAATAGGCAAACCCGTTGGACACCGCCTCTTGGAACTCACCGTAGCCCTTGGGGTCGTAGGTGTGCGCCTCGCGGAAGTCAAGCGCCCGACGGTAGAGATCGGCCTGGATAGTGACCAGCATCTCCTGCACCGTTCCCGTCAGCCCTTCCAGTGACGCGTTGCTCTTCCCTTCGCGGCCGGTGATGTCGCGCCGGGCCAGCGTCACCTGCTCCCGCTCCACGTCCCGGGGACCGATCTCAACCCGCAGTGGCACACCCCGCATCTCCCACTCGTTGAACTTCCAGCCGGGCGAGTACTCGTCCCGGTCATCCACGTGCACGCGCACGTCGTCGCGCAGCACCGCCTCTACCCGGGTCACAGCCTCAAGCATCGCAGCACGCTGGTTGTCACTCCTCCATATAGGGACGATGACGACCTGGATTGGAGCCAGTTTCGGCGGCAAGACCAGTCCCTGGTCGTCGCCATGTACCATCACCACCGCTCCCACCATGCGCGTGCTGAGGCCCCAACTAGTCGTCCACACGTATTGGAGATCATTATTCTCGTCAAGGAACTTGATGTCGAACGCCTTGGCGAAATTCTGCCCGAGGAAGTGGCTGGTGCCCGACTGGAGCGCCTTACAGTCCCCCATCATCGCCTCAATGGTATAACTTGGTCACCGCCCGTCCTGCCCGGCAACCAGATCCTGCACGGCGTGCACCATGCGCTTGATCGGCCGGGTGGTATAGTGGTCAGCGAAGTGCTCAGCAGCCTGTCCCGTCCCCACCTCAGGGCCGAATCGCTCGCGCAGGTAGTGTTGATGATCCATAACCCACAGGTACAGGTCAGCCTCGGTACGGCCGGGGAAATCGGCCAGGGTGTCCTTTTCGCGAATGATGTACACCAGCGGCAGGTAGACGTGCTCATACCAGTCGCAGACCGCCTCGTCTTCCGGGATGAAACGCTGCTGCTCCAGGCCCATGAAGTAACGATGCACGGCGATGTGCTCCAGCAGTCGCTCGTACCCGCCGCCGATGGTGAACTCGATGCGCTGGTCAGGTCTCAACTCATCCAGCCGCGTGCGCTCAAGGAAACGGGTGTATTCGCCCTTGATCTCCAGGTCGCCGGCATCCAGGTCGGCCGTCACCGGCACTCTGGTCGCTGCCTCGATCACCTCAGCATCCACGAACTCAACACCCTGCTCTCGCGCCACCGAGACACGGTGATTGCCGTCGAGGACGAAGTAGGCATCCCCGATCTTGTACAACTTCACCGGCGGTAGACTGACGTCGTCGTAGTGAGCGCGGGCGATAGAACGCCAACGGCTCGCCGTGTGATCCTGCGTCGGCAGGAAGACGCGGTCGAAATCCCGGTAGCGCCCCACACTGCCGATGATCTTGTCCACCGACACGGCCCGAATGCCCCAGTAGACCTGCCCGCGCACGCCCAGTTTATCGCGCACCGCGTCCCACGAGAGCAGCCGATTAGGGCGACCGCTCAGGAATGAGACGATCTCGTTCCAGAACGCCTTGCGCCGCGCTGTATCGAAGTCTATTCGTGCTCGATCTTTACCAGCCATCGGGTATCACCACTCGATCACGCAGAAAGGATAAACGTTGATAACCTCAGTGTCCCGGTAGCGTGTCCGCGAAGGTTCGAGTCCGTAGATATGCTTGTGACCGTGGAGCAGATAACGAGGCCGGAAACGAGCCATCAACCCAAGCAGTGCCTTGAAGCCACGATGAGGCAGATCCTCACCGTCGTGGATGCCAAAGGGTGGCGAGTGCGTGATGAGGATGTCCAGGTAACGCCCGCGGAGCATACGGTTCATAAGCAAGGCTGGCATTATGCGCCCGACTTTATAGGCCATCTCACTCTCTGTGTACTGGAAGGGCGCTCCAGGCTTGTAGCGCATCGAGCCTTCCAACCCGGCCAGAAGCATCCCTCTGGCTTCCATAGTCCGCCCATCCAGATTGAACCAACCGCCCGGTTCAGCAAGCATGCGTCCGTCAGCCGTGTACTCGGGTTGGTCGTGGTTACCGTGCACGAAGAAACAGTCCGCGTTCAACATCGTCACAATGTACTCCAGGTAGGAGTAGGGCAGATCGCCACACGAAAGCACCACATCCACGTCGCCAAACCGCTCGCGGACGTGTGAACTGTAAATACTCTCGACCACCAGGTCACTGACGGCGAGAATCTTCACACTCCCCTACTCTCCGGGCCACTCTCGGTTGTAATTGATCGCCAGTTTGTCGTGAATCGCCTGCTCCAGGTCTATGCCGGTCAGGTAAGCCAGTTGCAGCAGATAGAGCGCCACGTCGGCCAGTTCCCCTGCCAGTGCATCTTCATCGGCCCGCTCACCCCACTGGAAATGCTCCAGCACCTCGGCCGCCTCCAGCGAAAGCGATGTGGCAATATTGCGCGGCGTCTGCGGCCACGGGGAATCCTCCCTGTACCAGCCCATCGCTTCCACGAAGCGGTTCATCTCATCGGTGAGTTCCTGGATGGTCATCGGCTCCCTCACACAAAAGCCAGCCCCCGCATGGTCTGGAGGGCCGGCCGGAACTGGGCACTCTCAAATAGCCCTCACCCAGACCTAAAGTCTGGCCAGGCAGGGGCTGGCGGATTGGAAAAGCGCCCCACAGTCATCTCAACAGCCTCGCTCTATCTGTTGCATCACAACGCGGTGAGTATACATCGAAAGGGAGAGGATGTCAAAACACACAGCGCCAGCACGTTGTAGACCTTATACATTGCCATCAACCGAGGTAGAAGACCCAGCCTGACCACCACTCCTGAAACGTCGCCAGGAGACAGCACAGCTGGCCGACCCATGAGGCCGGCCCGTACTCGCTTAAAACCAGACTGTGCGAAGATATAGGAGGCATCTCCAGACGCCAAAACCGAGTTCTGGAGAATCCTCCTACAGTTGCCAAATGGCCCCGGCTAAGCCAAGCCTGCCGCCTGGCGCAAGATTTCAGATTTGTCGGTGCGCTCCCAGGGCGCGTTAATGTCATCGCGCCCGAAGTGGCCGTAGGCAGCCGTCTTACGGTAGATGGGGCGCCGCAAGTCCAGGTCGCGAATGATCGCTGCAGGACGCATGTCGAAGTGCTCTTCAATCAACTCAACGATTCTGTCATCGGAGATTTTGGCCGTGCCAAAAGTCTCCACCGACAGCGACAACGGCCGGGCGACACCAATTGCGTAAGAGACTTGCAGTTCCAGGCGATCGGCTATGCCCGCCGCCACCAAATTCTTGGCAATGTAGCGAGTCATGTAACTCGCCGAACGGTCCACCTTCGTCGGATCCTTGCCAGAGAAACAACCACCGCCGTGACGGGCCACACCACCGTACGTATCAACTATGATCTTGCGCCCAGTCAAGCCAGAGTCACCCAGCGGGCCACCAGTAACAAAACGCCCCGTAGGATTGACGTAGATTTTGGTCTTGTCGTCAAGCATATCAGCGGGCACCACATGACTGACCACGTGAGCAATAACATCCTCACGGATCTGCTCTTGAACGACGTTGGGCGAGTGTTGTGTGCTGACGACGATGGTGTCAACACGCTTAGGCCGGCCATACTCATATTCAACCGTCACCTGACTCTTGCCGTCGGGGCGCAGATAGGGCAGCGTCTTGTTCTTGCGCACCTCGGCCAACCGCTTGCACAACTTGTGAGCCAGCATGATGCTCAACGGCATCAACTCTGGCGTCTCGTTGCAGGCAAAGCCGACCATCATGCCCTGATCACCAGCGCCGATCGCCTCGATATCTGCCTCAGACATCTCGCCTGTCTTGGCCTCCAGCGCCCGATCCACGCCCAGGGCAATATCAGCCGACTGCTCCTTGATACTGATGATGACGCCGCATGTATCGGCATCAAAGCCGTACTTGGCGCGGGTGTAGCCAATATCGCGGACAACGCTGCGGACAAGTTTGCCAACGTCCACGTAGGTACTGGTCGTGATCTCGCCCATCACGATGACCAGACCAGTGGTCACGCACACGTCGCAAGCGACGCGCGCATCGGGGTCATCAGCGACGATGGCATCCAGCACAGCGTCTGAAATCTGATCGCAGATTTTATCGGGATGCCCTTCGGTCACCGATTCCGAGGTGAAGAAATACTGGGGTGATGTCATAAATGTCGCGTTGCTACCACTCATTTGAACTTCTCCTTTTTGCTGCATGCTCAGATTTTTGGGACTTCCTGAAAACCGCATTAAGAACTCCGGTAGATCCTGGTCGAGGCTAGCCCAACAAAAAACCCTTCTTGCAAGACAAGAAGGGGCACGACGGGCGTGACCACCTCTCATCTTCCAGAAACACCATTCTGCCGGAATTGGCACCTGACTCGCCGCTAGCGGCTGGCTGGTTGCCGAGGCTTCTTAGGGCCGGTCCCTCCACCTCTCTGGATAAGAGTGTCGCTCGGGATATTCAGTTTGGGTGCGATGATACCACAAAGGCAGACAACTGTCAAACTTGCAGTTTGAAAAGTTCGGTGCTATAATTCTTGTGCTTCGGGCGCGTAGCTCAGTTGGTCAGAGCGCTACACTCACATTGTAGAGGTCGGGGGTTCGAGTCCCTTCGCGCCCATTGTTCTAACACCAGGCCGCGGCTGCGTGAGGAGGCCATCCGCTCAATGCCCGCGGCCTGTTTCAGTACACGAGATGGAAAGACTTACTATGCCCACACCTGAGAGTGCCAAGAAACGTCTCCAGGTAGAGTGGCTAATCAGCAACCTGCGTTGGTTACTCCTGGTAAGCGTGGCCCTCGTCAGTTTCGCGGACACCTTCTTCCATCACGGTGGTTCTTTCGACACATCCTCTCTGCTACCCCAAATCGTCCTATTGACAGTGGCGGCCCTCTACAATCTCGTCGTGATGCTGCTACTGCTCTACGGCACCCCCAGATGGGCCATGTCGGCGGTGACGTTGCTGATTGACACCATCCTGACTATCGGCTTTGTCATTACGTCGGGCGGCCTGGCGAGCCCACTGCTGTTCTTCGCCCTGTTTCCCATCCTCACAGCGGTGTTACGCTTTCCCTGGGCGGTGAGCCTGCCGGTCGCTATCGTCGTCGTGGCAGGTTGCGGGCTTGCTGGCTACCTCATCGCACCACCTGGGACATCTTGGGTGGCCCTGCTCCCGTTTGTTGCCCACTCTCTGATCCTCTTGCTAGCAACCCTGATAGGCGGCATCGTAGGCAACCAGATGAAACAGGTCGTCGCGCGCACAAGCTGGCTTGAGGAGGAGGCCGAACTGCGGAAGTTGCGTGCTGCTCAAGAACACTCGCGAGCGATCTTCGAGTTGGCGAGCACGCTCAGTGCGACGCTAAACTACAACAAAGTGTTAAAAGCGGTGCTCGATGTGGGTGATGCTGGCATGCAAGAGTTGGGCCATCCAGACTCAGCCCACGTGAGCATGGTAATGCTCTTCAGTCACAACGACCTGCGCATTGTAGCATCGCGTCACCTACCGCCTCGCGACCAAAAAACCGTGTTCCAAGGCAAGAGTGGTGTCCTGGCTCAGGCGTTAGCGACGGCAGAGGCCGTGGTAACCGATAATCCGCCAGCAGATCCGGAGTTAGGCCAACTTATCATGATGCACAGTTGCCGGCAGGCAATCGTCGTGCCGCTGCGGGCCGGGTTCGAGAACTTCGGCGCAGTGGTTTTCGGCAGCCCCCATCCTGGCACCTACACAGAAGACCACCAGGACTTGCTCATCGCCGTTTGTAATCA
Source organism: Anaerolineae bacterium (assembly GCA_030612185.1). Next base: position 17,893 of record JAUWOI010000006.1, on the reverse strand, counting down.
GGCCATCGTTGCGCTCCAGAACGCCCAACTTTATCAAAGCCTGACGGAGGAGAAAGAACGCATCGTGGCGGTAGAGGAAGATGCCCGCAAAAAATTGGCCCGCGATCTGCACGACGGGCCCACGCAGAGCATCGCAGCCATCGCTATGCAGCTGAACTATGCACGCCTACTGTTGAAGAGAGATCCGCAACAGACGGCTGAGGAATTGGTGCAGATCGAGGAGCTGGCACGCCGCACGACGAAGGAAATCCGTCACATGCTCTTCACGCTCCGACCGCTTATCCTCGAAACACAAGGGTTGCAAGCAGCATTGAAGCAATACATCAGTAAGTCGGCCGAAATGAACACCATACCAATTCACCTGGAGGCAACACCAGAGGCAGACCGATTGCTAGACCGGAACGCCCAAGGAGTGATCTTCTACATCCTTGAAGAGGCTATTGGCAATGCCCGCAAACACGCCAAGGCCAAAAACATCTGGGTGAGGCTTCACATTCAGGACAATACTTTCACTGCCGAAGTGGAGGACAATGGCCGTGGATTCGACGTGGACGAGGTACAGATGCACTATGACGAGCGTAGCAGTCTGGGCATGATCAACATGCACGAGCGGGCCGAGTTGGTCGGCGGCCAACTGGCTATCGCTTCAGCACCAGGCGCGGGAACACGGATCACACTGACTGTGCCGCTGCGGGGGAGGTAGGCACGTGCCCGAACTGACCATAGAGTGGAGCGAAGGCTGGCTATGGCTGAGCGGATCACTGTTCCTGGCCGCCTTCTGGGCGAACCTGGCCTGGTTTTCCCGCCAATCCCGCTCTGGTATAGTGGATGAGTTCGTCACCCCCCTAATCGCTTGGCGCTTTTCCCCGTGGCTGCTCCAACTCCTCCGTCTGCTGTACTACATCGGCGTGCCCTTCGCGGCGCTCCTGTGGGGCCACGATGCAGTCGTCGGGCGGCTGTTGGGGCTACAGCATCTCGACTTGCCCGCGCTAAGTGACGAGGCGACCGGTGCTGCTGTGACCACTAACTGGCTCGACTGGGCTTACGACGTGGGATGGGCAGCGGTGTTAGGTATCGGCGTTTGGGCACTGTTGGCACTGGCATGGTGGACCTACCGTCGATCTCTGATCACTGCCGATGAGGGAGGTGCAGTCGCCGGGACCAATGTATCCGGCTGGGTGCTCCTGCGCGAGGCAGCCTACCACGAAGTACATTGGGCCTTCTACCGCAACGCGCCCACCCTCGCGTGGAGCGCATATTGGGGAGTCTGGGGTGGGCTGGCGCTGGTAGCGCTGGAGGCAACGCTCAATCCGGCCTGGCGCAAGGGCCTGGCCGACCCACAGCAAGCCCCGGCCCAGTTGCTGCGCGGGGCACTGGCCGTCGTCAGTGGTGTGCTATCCCTGCTGGTTCAGAATCTGTGGCTGGCACTAGCACTCCACTGGGGAATATCGTGGGGACTGGTCGCGCTAGTACGAATACTCCCCCTGCGAGCCCGCAAGCCTGAACAAGCCGCCCTATAGAATTACCCTACAGGATTTGCATCACATGCGAGAATCTTTTTAGGACACGGATTACACGGATGTACACGGATAAAAAAGTAACAAGAATCCGTGAAATCCGTGTTCATCCGTGTCCCAAAGATTCGGTTGCGGTCAAGACCGCTCTATGAACCGTAGGATTAAAATGTAGGGCGCGTCAGGGCAACAGCAACGCCAGAGCAATCAGCACCGCCAACATCGCCACGGCGATGATACCAATGCGCTTGAGATCGTCAATGACATAGCGGTATTCCTCGTGCGGGTCAGATACCTCCGGCACAGGCCGCGCCATGGCGGCAACCGAGGGATCAATAGTCCCCTCGCCAACCCCTGGCTGTACCATCTGGGCTGGCGAAAGGCGCACTTGCCGGCCCTTCTTCCTGACACGACGTGACTTCTTTTTTGCCATACTCTCTCTCCTCTCTCCTCTTCTCTTCCTCTCTCACGGCTGTAACTCGGCAATGACGACAATACGGTGCGTGTCAATCCCATACGGGTAACAAGAAATGAGTGTCAGCACCGGGCTGGAAGTAGGATACATCACGCCCACCTCTGTAGGCTCAATGATGCGCTTCTGTGTGACAATGTAACGGTAGACCTGGCTGGTGGTATGTACAAATATCTCATCGTCCAGGTCAATGTCCGGCAGAGCACGGAATATCTCGCCAAAGATGTCGTTGTGGGCCGAAATGATGCAGTTGCCGCTCTCACCTGGATTAACACTGCCGACGTGATGACCGGCTCCCTGCTTGAGTGATTCCCAGTCGTCCCCCCCCACGACCGGGGCATCCACTTCGATGACAGGAATCTGGATGCGGATGGCCTGCTCTGGCCCCGGCGTGGGCATAGGCAGCGGCGTGATCGCCTCCACCAAGTCGCGCAGGTGGGCGGGAATCTCCTCGGGCACGGGACCCCCAGGCAAATCGGGCGACGTGTGGCCCCCTGGCAATACGACCACCTGGATAAGAGGGGTGGGCGTGGGAGTGGGCAGAATAGACAGTTGAGCCTGCTGGACCTGACTGGCCTCCTCGTTGATCTCGCGCAGCGTCGTCTGCAAACTGAATAGCACCAGAATCAACCCGGCCAGCACGGCCAACTCGATCACCAACAGGCTCTTATCGCGCAGCCAATCCCAGCGAATCCGGCGTTTCTTCCGCCTGGGCTTCTCCTCGGCAACCGGTTCATCCAGCGCATGAGCGCGGTACTGCGCTGTGGCCCCCGCGCCCTCGAAGCGCTGATAGTCCATTGGCAAAGGCAACGGTTGGGATTCGACCGGCCTGGGAGCCAATGGGTCAAAACCACTTACCTCGGCCTCCTTGCCCAAGCGGCGCATGCGCTCCAGCCGCGCCTCCCGCTTGCGGATGCGCAGGACCTCCCCCAGTTCCTCTATGGATAGTTCGTCAACCGTGCGACGATCTTTCATGTCAATGCCACCCACGCCACCGCGAACACCTCTCGCTCGAAGAACCAGCAGAAGGGTGGCCAACTGAACAGAATGTGACGGGCAACCTGGAACACCCAGCTCTCCCGCCGGTTCTGCGGGGGCGTGTCCAGCCACACCTGGGCACGAAAGCCCGCTCGCCGCAGCACCCGCCGGAGGCTAGCCGCGCTCTGTTCATTCACGTGTACGTCGAGATTGGCCGGGATGATGGCGCGGGGGTCTTCTGGATATCTCGCCCCCTGCCTCATCAGCGTGCGCACCAACCGCACGAGCGGGTAAGCGTACCGGTCGTACCAGACGTTGGGAGCGGTGTGGATGATGAGCCGGCCATTGGGCCGCAGCACGCGCCGCGCCTCCGCCAACGCCTGGTCCAGTTCCCACGGGTAAAGGTGCTCGACCAGATCAAACATCAGCACGCGATCAAAGCAGGCAGCGGGGAAGGACAACCGCTTGGCGTTAGCCTGATAGACACCCATAACACCCCGTGTCTCCTCATCGGCCATTGCCACTTCCCACGCCATACGCAACGCCACAGGCGCGTAGTCCACCCCGCAGGCCCGCGCCCCCAGTCGCGCGCAATGGCGCAGAATCTCGCCCCGCCCGCAGCCGACGTCGAGCACCCGCATGCCGGGCATGACCTCGGCCACCTCAAAGGCCTGGCTCAGCCGGCGCGAAAGATGCGCTCCTTCGCTGGCGATGAACTCTGTGTACCCCTCGCAAGAACCTAAGAAATACGCCTCGTCATACCGCTCAGGGCAAACCGGTCGCATCTGCTCCACTCCCAACGCATCTTCCCCTACGAACCCTCAGCAACGGTTCAGCCTCTCATCCATATACATATCACGCATCACGTTTCACGTATCGGCATTATAATCTACTGCCCAGGCCCCGTCAAGCGCCGGCCCCACTCTAGTAAAGCCCGTCCCAGCAGGCCAACCTCCTCCACCCGCAGAAGGACTGCCAACACGCCGTAGATAGCGGCCCCCGCGAGCCCACCTCCCCCTACCAACAACGCCTCGCCTACCAATCCGGCTGGCACAACCCACGCCATCCCCTCCACCACCAGGTGGACCGCGCCACCCATCACAGCCGAGGCGACGGCCACTCTGAACACAAGCCCCCACATCCCGTGTCCCGACAGGCCACCCATGCGGTGTTGCAGAAGAACGAGCATAATCAGTGCGTGGGCCACCAACTTGAGCGAGTTCGCCAGGATCAGGCCGTTCAGCGTAAGGGACACGACGAGCATCGGGGCCAGGGCCAGAATGACGTATAAGATCACCGTCGCCACGCCCACCAGCGCTGGCGTCCAGGTGTCCTTGCGGGCATAGAAGGCGAAGATCAGCGGTTGATCCACAGCGGCGAAGATCAGCCCCACCAAGTGGCAGCGCAACGCCGCGACCGTCGCCAGTGTATCGGCGGGAGTGAAACCCCCATGCTCGAAGACCAGCGCGACGATGGGAGTCGCCAGCACCCACAGGCCGACCGTCGCCGGGATAGTTAGTGCCAGCACCAGCCGCAGACCACGCGCCAGCGTATCCTTGAAAAGGCCGGACCGTCCGCTGGTCGCCTGGCGGGAGAGCGTAGGCAAGATGGCGATGGAGACGGCGGTGGCGATCAGCCCCAGGGGAAACTGGATAAGCGTGGCTGAGTACCTCATCCAGTTGATGCTTCGATCACTTGTGCGGGAGGCCAGGTTATAACTGAGTGCCACAGCCGACTGATCCACCACCAATCCAAGGAAAATAGGGACGTAGAGGCGCATGATGCGACGTAGAGCCGGGTGACCCAGATCGAGCGCGAAGCGCCACCGGGCATCACGCAGGCCAGGCCACTGGAGCGCAATCTGAAGTATGCTTCCCACCAGCAGCCCAACCGCCAGGCTGGCCACACCCCATCTCTTGCTCAGCAACAACGCGGCGACGACGACAGCCGCGTTAAAGACGGCTGCGGTAAAGGCCGGGAAGGCAAAACGCTTGAGTGCGTAGAGCGTCCCTGAGACGACGCCAGCCAGATTGAGGAAAAGCACTGCCGGCACGCAGATGCGTAACAGTCGGGTCGCCAGAGCCTGAAGATCGGGGGGCAGGCCGCCTCCCAGCAGCCAGACGACCTGAGGGGCCAGCACTTCCGCCAGCAGGACAAAGACAGAGAGAGCAACGACGACCAGGCTGAGAAGTCTGCCCAATAGATGCCACAGTTCGGCGCGGCGCTCGGGGGCAGTGTAATCGGAGAGGACAGGCACCAGCGCCGCATTGCTCATCCCACCCACAAGGAGGTCATAGATCATCGTGGGGACAAGGGCGGCCACCTCGTAGGCGCTCAGTGAGCCGGCGGCACCAAAGAGATAGGCCTTGACCGTATCGCGCACAACCCCCAGCACTCGACTGGCGATGTTTCCCAGTGCGATAATCCCGGCTGCCTGCGCAACCTCCACCTCTCGCTGGAACGCCGTTTCCTGCGTTTCGTCCAATCCATTCCTCCCATCTTGTGGGCGAAAGTTATCACCAATCAACCTCGACCCCAACACGCCATTCTACCGCGATTCGGGAAGAACTACAAACATTGGCCGACAGCCTCTAATTGCTGACTGCTGACTGCTCACTGTTGCTTTGTGCCAGTTTGCGCGTGGGGCCGAATCGTGGTAAAATAACCCTGCGAGACTGGGTAGGGTGTACGCTGAGCCCTGCCCGTGCGTAAAGGAGGAAACGGTGCCGTTGAGTAAGAATGAGAAAGAAACCATCATCCAGGAGTACGCCCGTGCGCCCAACGATACCGGCTCACCGGAGGTACAGATTGCGTTGTTGACCACCCGCATCCATCAACTGACGGAACACCTGAAGACACATAAGCACGATGAGCACTCCCGGCGTGGCCTGCTCAAGATGGTTGGCCAACGCCGGCGTCATTTGACCTATCTCAGTTGCAAAGACCCCGAACGCTATAAGGAGATCATCCAGCGACTCGGGCTGCGCAGGTAGCATAACATCAGGCAGGTCAATCGAACGAGTAGATGCGGGAGAGAGTATGCCCATCTACTCGTTTGACGTATTCTCTGAAAAACAAACCATCTTATCTTATGAGGTCCGGCGCCAGGTCCAGGAATTGGGGGGTGTCTCGTAGCCTAATGGCGAGCAACCTGCTACGAGACACCCCCCAGTCCCTGACCTCTGCGCCTGGCCTCAAACACGGAGGTATAAAAAGTGAATAGTTACAAATCTACCGCCACGTTGGGAGACGAGGCCGTCACCATTGAGACCGGAAAACTGGCCCAACAGGCAGGCGGTGCAGTCACAGTTCGCTGCGGCGACACAGTATTGCTCGTCACGGCGACGATGTCACGCACTCCCCGTGAGGGAATCAATTTCTTCCCCCTCACTGTGGACTTCGAGGAGCGGCTCTACGCGGCAGGCCGCATCCCTGGTTCCTTCTTTCGCCGCGAGGGACGGCCTACCGAATCGTCCACGCTTACTATGCGGCTGACTGATCGCCCCATCCGCCCCCTTTTCCCCCACGACATGCGCAACGATGTGCAGATCATCATCACCCCCCTCTCGCAAGACGAGGAGCACCAGTCCGACATCCTATCCATCATCGGCGCTTCGGCAGCACTCACCATCTCCGACATCCCGTTCGATGGGCCGGTAGGAGCCGTGCGCGTGGGACACGTAGATGGCGAATTGGTCATCAGCCCAACCATCTCTCAGATGGAACACAGTGTTCTTGACCTACGGCTGGCTGGCACCGCCGCTGCCCTGCTGATGGTCGAGGCTGGGGCAAATGAGGTCAGTGAAGACGTGATGGTCGAGGCGCTCCGCTGTGGCCACGAGGCGATACAGGATGTGATTCGCGTCCAGAACGAGATGCGGGAAGCGGTGGGGAAGCCCAAGCAGGCCTATCCCCCCTACGCCCTGCCCGACGAGTTGCTCGAAATCGTCCGCCAGCAGGTTGGTGATCGGTTGCCGGAGGCCATCTACGGCGCAACGAGCAAGGCAGATCTCAACGAGCGATTGAGGACCCTGCGGGATGAACTGACCGGGAATCTGGGCGATGAGTGGGATAGGAAAGCAATCAGGGAAGCCTTCGATGCAGCGGAGCGCGAACTCGTCCGCCGACGCACGATCGAGGAAGGTATTCGCGCCGACGGGCGAGACCCAAAGGCCATCCGCTCTCTTTCGGCCGAGGTGGGACTGCTGCCACGGACACACGGCTCCGGCCTCTTCACCCGTGGCGAGACCCAGGTGCTTTCCGTCGCCACCCTAGGCACCCCCCGGGAGGAGCAGAGGCTGGACGACCTCTCGCCGGAGGAGACCAAACGGTACATGCACCACTATAACTTCCCGCCCTATTCGACGGGCGAAGTGCGGTTTATGCGCGGCCCCAAGCGACGCGAGATCGGCCACGGCGCACTGGCCGAGCGGGCACTGCTACCAGTGATCCCCGACAGTGACGAGTTCCCCTACACCCTGCGTGTCGTCAGCGAGGCGGTCAGTTCCAATGGCTCAACCTCAATGGCGAGCGTATGTGGAAGCACGCTATCGCTCATGGACGCCGGTGTGCCCATCAAGGCCCCGGTCGCGGGCATCGCGATGGGCCTGATGATGGAAGATGACCGCTATCAGATTCTGACCGACATCCAGGGGCTGGAGGATCACATCGGAGACATGGACTTCAAGGTCGCCGGTACGCGCGCAGGGATCACTGCCCTGCAGATGGACATCAAAGTCGCCGGTCTCTCCTACGACATTCTGGCAGAGGCGTTGGAGCAAGCCCACCAGGCGCGCATGCAGATTCTCGACGTGATCGAAGCGACCATCCCCACGCCACGGGCGGAACTTTCGCCCTACGCACCCCGAATGACCATCCTGCACATAGACCCCGATAAACTGGGGGCAGTCATCGGGACAGGCGGCAAGACGGTGCGTGCCCTCCAGGAGGAGTGCGACGTGCGCATTGACATCGAGGATGACGGCACAATCTACATCGCCTCGACCAGCGGCCCGGATGCAGAGAAGGCGCAGCAAATGATCGAAAAACTGAACGAGGAAGCCGAGATAGGACACATCTATACCGGACGCGTGGTGCGCACCACGAACTTCGGCGCGTTCGTCGAGATTCTGCCCGGCACCGACGGATTGGTGCACATCTCGCAATTGGCCGACTATCGTGTCAACAGCGTCGAGGACGCGGTACGTATCGGCGACGAGGTCATGGTGATGGTGACCGACGTCAGCCCCGAAGGGAAGATCCGCCTCTCGCGTCGGGCCGTGCTGGAGGGATGGACGCTGGAGCAGGCCCAAGCGGCCGACAGACCCAGGGAAAGCCGGGGCAACAGAGACAATAGAGGCCGTCGCCCGCCCCAACGACGCTAATAGCACACACTGAGAGACTGCCGTGGAAGATACTGCGGAAGAGATCACTGAAGAACACGAAGTCGGACAGGAGCCCCGCAGTTCCGGATCACTGGCATTGCGCTGGTTGCTGCGAGCACTACGCGAGGTGGCCGAAACGGTCATCCCCGCAGTTATCATCGCCCTGGTCATCAATCTCTTCCTGGCCCAGGCCACTCAGGTGTTAGGACAGAGTATGGAACCGAACCTGCACAGTTCCCAGCGGGTGGTGGTGGAGAAAGTGACGTATCGCTTTTTCCATGGCCCACGGCGCGGCGACATCGTCGTGATTGACTTACCAGGACAAACAGAGATGCTGATCAAACGGGTAGTGGGGCTGCCAGGGGAGACCATCGAAGTACGCAGCGGAAAGGTGTACATCGAAGGCGAGCAGATAGACGAAACCTGGACAGTCAATCCGGGTGGAAGCAACTACGGCCCGCAGACTATCCCCCCGCTGTACGTCTTTGTCATGGGCGACAACCGGGGCGCTTCCAACGACTCGCGCAGTTTCGGGCCCGTGCTCATTGATCACATCGTAGGCCATGCCTGGTTTTCGTACTGGCCTGCGGAGCACGTCGGCTTTGTCGAATAAGAAGGAGCGCGTGACCGCGCCCTACCCCACACAAACGACAGGCCGGGCGAGATGCCCGGCCTGCTGCGCATCGGTCACGGCCCATAACTTCGGAAACGGACAGGGCTCCCACACCCGGCAATCCGGCCTTGACAGTCTCCCTTTTTAACCTATAATATCGTGCGTAGTCCCTCTTGCGAAAGGAGATTATGGCCACCATTGAACAGCCCGTGATTCCCGCTCCTCACAGTGGCGTCTTCGCAGGGCGTCGTGGCCGGCGCATCCGCGAGGCCCTACAAGCCTATCTTTTCCTGTTCCCCGGCACACTTCTACTGCTTGTCTTTAGCCTCCTACCCGTGGGCTACGCCTTTTACATCAGCGTACACAAGTGGCGCATCAGGAAAGGCGACTTTGTCGGGTTTGCCAACTACTTGAGGGCGCTAGGCGAACCCAGGGACATCCTGTGGGTGGTCGGAGGGTTGGGTCTGCTGGCCGGAGCCTGGATGGTATGGAACAGCATCAAGCCCGAGACGTCAGGAAAGGGGTTCCTGCTGCGCGGCCTGGCCGCGCTGATGCTGATCATCGGCGGCCTGGCCCTGGTCTTAGGGTTTCCGGACATGTTGGCCAATGGCGACGAGGACTTGTTCCAATCACTGCTGACCACCTTCTTCTACTCCCTCGGCACAGTGCCTCTCCAAATAGTCATCTCTTTCCTCCTGGCCAACATCCTGTTCCAAGACATCCGTGGCAAGACCACCTGGCGCATATTGTACTTCCTGCCCTACGTGACCGTCACGGTGGCCTCCGCCGCCGTGTGGACCTCGATTTTCGAGCCCCGTCGGGGTTTGATCAACCTGGCACTGACCGCGCTCGGCGTGGCGGAGGAGAACTTGCCCCAGTGGTTATTCGAGGCCACGGGTATCGGCACGCTGGTTGGCCAGTGGCTCGGTTTTGAAGTGCCGGCCTGGGTAGGCGGGCCGAGCCTGGCGCTCGTGGCGGTGATCATTTACAACATCTGGGTGTATGTCGGGTACAATGCCGTCATCTACCTGGCTGGGTTGGGGAATGTCCCACAAGAACTGTACGAGGCAGCCAGGATAGACGGCGCCAGCCGCTGGGAACTGCTGCGTCACATCACAATCCCCCTCGTCTCGCCAACCACCTACTTCCTGGTCATGATGGGGGTTCTTGGCACCTTCAGGGCCTTCAATCACATATACGTTATGACCAAGGTAGGCCGAACGATGGGTTTCCCCCAGGGCACCACGATGACGGCGAGTATTCTGATTTTCAAGAACTTCTGGGAAGGACATCGCTTCGGCTACGCCTCGGCGTTGGCTTTCGTCCTGACCGGTGTGATGCTAAGCCTGACCTGGATCCAAAGTCGCGTCTCGGAAGGGCGGGTGTTCTATGGCTAGTGCAACGGCTACTGCGAAACATGACTCGAGGGCGTACCGAGTGCGTAGAGGTATCGTGCAGAGTCTTCTGTACCTCGCTCTCACCCTGGGCGTTATCGTGGCGATATTCCCCTTCGCGTGGATGCTCCTCACTGCGTCCAAGACCTACGGCGAACACAGCCAGAAAGTGCTCTGGCCCGCGGGCTTGACGACGCATCCATACACCAACCTGTCACTAGCGCAGGAAATCGTGGTGGATGTACACCCGACCGATGCCTGGCACGGATCAACCTCTTCCTTCAGCCCCCTGATGGAAGGCACCATGCCTGTGAACGAAGTGTCCCAACTTGTGGCCGAGCGCCTTGAGAAGAAGGACTTAACGCTTCCCCTCAATGTGCTGATCCTGGCGATGGATACCACCAATGACGGGATACAGAACTACGATCGGTTTGTTCTGACCGTGGACTCGCGCCTGGCCGAGCAATTCACCACGCGCATCAAATTGGGACAGTGGGGAGGGCCAGACTACGAAGGAGCACCCCGGGGCCGGTGGGGACCACACTTCAAGGTGGTAGGCGCAGGTACTGACCATCTTGTGGTCAAGCAAGGGTGGAATGTGTGGTACATGTTCTTCGGCAACTACATCACAGCCTGGAGAGAGGCAGACTTCGCCCTGTACACGCGGAACAGCGTCATCACCACGTTGTTGACCGTCGTGGGGGTAGTAGTAACGGGCACATTGGCAGCCTACGCCTTTGCCCGTATGCAGTTCCCGGCTAAGGGTCTTCTGTTCACGGCCTTCCTGGCGACCTACATGATCCCGTGGACGGTGATCATGATTCCAGACTACCTGATCATCGTCGCTTTGGAGGGCTTCTTCAAGGAGACTTTCGGCATAACTAATGCGTGGTACAACAACTGGACTGCGCTGACGATCCCCTTCATGGTCAACGCCTTCACCGTCTTCTTACTACGGCAATTCTTCGCCCAGATTCCCAACGAGTTGTTCGACGCGGCGCTGATTGACGGCTGTGGTCACCTGCGCTTCCTGACGCAGATTGTGCTGCCGATCTCAAAAGCGCCTATAATGACGGTGATCATCCTCAACGGCATCTGGGCCTGGAACTCGTTGCAATGGCCACTGATCGTCACCAGCACAGCCGACTGGCGTCCCATCACAGTGGGGTTATCTGGCTTCATCTCCGAAGCGGGGGCTGAGACGCAACTGACCATGGCCGGCTCGGTGATCACGACGATCCCCATCCTGGTGTTCTATTTCTTCACCCAGAAGCAGTTCACAGAAGGGATTGCTACGACAGGACTCAAGGGGTAAAGCGTGAAACGCGAAACGTCAGGAAAAGGGGGTGATGCGAGGGAAATTTACTAATTTACCAATTTACCAGTTTACCAATTTACCAAATCTAACTCAGGAGGAGAAAAAACGATGAACGTGCGTAAACCAATAGCTGTGGTAATTGTTTTGGGGTTGATCTTGGCCTCCATAGTATCGTGTGCCAAACCGACGGAGGCGCCAACGGAGGCGACTGCGCCGACGGAGGCACCTGCGCCAACCGAGGCCCCACCAGAACCGACCGAAGCGCCTGAGGAGCCGACAGAGGTGCCGGAGCCAACCCCCGTGCCGTTGACCTACGACGTGGAGATCTACGGTGAAATCGAGAATCTGGACCCCAGCGGCCAAATGGTGACCTACTGGTACCAGCACACCGGCTCCCGCGAGGAGCTCATGCTGAGCCTGATTGACGAGTTCAACCGCACCAACGAGTGGAGCATCACGGTCCAGGGAGAATCCCAGGGCGGCTACGACGACCTGTATCAGAAGATGGTCGCCGGCATCCCGGCCAACCAACTCCCCAGCATGGCAGTGGCCTATCAGAATCAGGCTGCCACCTACGCCGTGCAAGAAGCGTTGGTCGCACTGGACCCCTACGTAGAAAGCGAGCAGTGGGGCTACACAGAGGCAGAACTGGACGACTTCTTCCCCATCGCGCTGGGCGCCGACTATCTACCCCAGTTCGAGGCTCGCTATGGCTGGCCGCCCTACAAGTCCATGGAGGTGATGTACTACAACGAGGATTGGCTGGCCGAACTGGGCTACGACGGCCCGCCCGAGACCTGGGAGGAGTTCGCCGAGATGTCCTGTGCCGCCGTCGAGCAGCCGTTCTCCGGTGCTACTGGCGAGGGATCTGTCTTCGGCTACGAATACTCCATTGACGCCTCCCGCTTCGCCACCTTCGCCTTCAGCCGGGGCGGTAACATCATCAACGAGAACGGCACCGGCTACGTCTTCAATGATGCAGCGGGTCTGGAAGCGCTGACCTTCCTGAAGGACCTGGATGATCGCGGCTGCGCTGGGGTGGCGACGGAGCGCTACGGCGACCAGACCGACTTCGGCGCGGGCCGGGTGCTCTTCACCATCAGTTCTATCTCCGGTCTGTCCTACTACGGGCAGGCGGTGGACGAAGGTGCGGGCTTCAACTGGAGCGTCAACCCGCCGCCGCACAGCGCCGACCTCGACGCGCCGCGACTGAACATCTACGGCGCTAGCCAGTCCATCTGCGTGAGCACCCCTGAGGAACAGTTGGCCGCCTGGCTGTTCACCAGGTGGATGAGCGAAGCGGAGCAGCAGGCGACGTGGGCCAGCAGCACCGGCTACTTCCCCACCCGCCAGGCAGCGGCAGATCTGCTGGCCGACTACTTCGCCGAGCACCCCACCTACGCGAAGGCCTTCACCTTCATGGCAATGGACTACGGCATCGAGTCGCCGGTGGCAGGGTACGATGAGTGCCGTGCAGCCGTCGCGGAGATGCTCGTCGCCGTCATGGCTGGTGAGGACGCCCAGGCGCAACTGGACGCCACCGTTGCGGCGTGCGACGAGTACCTGGCAGACGCCGCACCTTATTAGACAGATCATAGGCATCCGGTGAATCCCTGAATTCACCGAAACGCAAAGCGGGTTGCGAGTCCATCGCAACCCGCTTTTCATTTACGCCCGGGATCTATTCAGGCATCGTCATTCTGAGCGACCGGAGGGAGCGAAGAATCTCGTCGTTGGCGATACTATCTCTCCCGACAAAGCGAGATTCCTCGTCGCTTCGCTCCTACTAATGACATCCTGTCATTGCACAATGAGTGGCGCATTCGCGTTCGCGCCACGCGTAGCTCGGAATGACGTATCACGAGTAGCCTGAGTAACAACCGCTCGGAAGTCCTTTTCTCGCCGTCCGTTCTGGTCCAACGGCGTTAGAGAAAATCCTTCAAATTATGCTCCACGGCGTAAGCAGCGGCCTCAGCACGATTTGTCAGATTCAGTTTTCTCAGAATACTGCTGACGTAGTTACGTACCGTCCCCTCGCCCAGGAACATCACCCCAGCAATCTCCCGGTTCGTCTTGCCCTCAGATACCTGGGCTAAAACACGCATTTCCTGGTCGGTCAGACCAGTGAAAGCCTCCTCTTGCTCTTTGCGCGCCGCTTCGCGCACGCGGGCGAAAACCCGCTGCGTGAGCGCCGGATCCAACAGCGCCTCCCCTTCCCCCACCGTCTCTATTGCCCGGACCAGATCGTCGCTGCCGATCTGCTTGAGCACATAGCCACACGCCCCGGCAGCGATGGCGTCGAACAGCATCTCGTCCTCGGCATAAGAGGTGAGCATGATAACTTTGGCCTCTGGTGCCTGCTCGACGATCTTCCGGCAGGCATCAATGCCGCTCCCACCTGGCAGCCGGATGTCCATCACCACGACATTGGGACGAAGAAGCAGAGTCTTCTGAACAGCCTCCTTAGCCATAGCAGCCTCGCCCACGACTGTGAAATCGGGATGGCGTTCAAGGAACGTGCGCAGGCCAAGCCGCACCACCTCGTGGTCGTCCACGATGATAATTCTGAGTGTCATACCACCTCTTTCAATGAACAATGACCAACGCTCAATAGGGCACGGTGAGGATCAGGGTCATGCCCTTGTTCGGCGCAGTGTCAATGTCCAGCAGGCCATCAAGCAAACGCGCTCGCTCGCGGATGTTGCGCAGTCCGTGCCCCCCGTTGATCGGCAGCGCCGAGAGCCCGACGCCATCGTCGGAGATGCGGAGTTGCAACGCACTGATACCGTACCGCAGGTGTACTTCGACCTGCCGGGCCTGTGCGTGCCGGGCCACGTTGGTCAACGCTTCGCGCGCGATTTGAAGGATATGCTGCCGGCGCTCGGCCCCCAGCATCCGTGTGTCCTCACCCTCCACAGCGAACTCTGTCTCCAGCAGCGTGTTGACGCGAAAGTCCCTGAGTATCTTGCTCAACCCCACCTCAAGGTCATCGTGTGGCATCTCGCCGCGCAGGTCGAAGATGTAGCGGCGAATGTCCTGGATGGTTTGATTCAGGCTCCCAATCGCGCGCGTCAGTTGGGTACGCGCCATCTCCGGCTCGTCAGGGATACCGTGGCGGGCTCCCTCCAGCATCAGCCCGGCAGCGTAGATGGACTGGATGATGCCGTCATGTAACTCCCGCCCTATGCGCTCCCGCTCGCGGGCCAGCGACTGCCTTCGTTCTACGCTCTCCAGCCAGAGTTCGATCTCTCTCAGGACCACACCCAGCGCCCGCACGATCCCATAGGTGATAGCGACGCCACACAAACCGCGGAAGAGCGAAATCGGGATGCCCAGCGCCCGCAAAAGAGCCTCCTGGTTGAGCCAACTGGCGGGAAAAAAAGGGGCAGCCGGCCCGATCAGTCCTCCGAACAGGGCAAAGAACCCCAGCGCAAACCAGGTAAAACGCAGGGAGGGTTTGACCTGTGGCAGCCGTTCGGGCTCGATGGTACGGTAGGTCTGGCGGCGTAGCCCCCACGCCCCTAACAGACCACCGGGCAGCGCCAGCCCGTAGCGCGCAGCGATCTCGCCGCCGAGCCACACCTGCTCCGCTGGCACATGGGCCAGGCGGGCGACGACCAAGCCGGTCAGCCACAGCGCAAAGAGACCGCCAGCAAACACCCACCACTCCCACCGCCGCCTTTCCAGCGGCACGAGGGTCTGCAAAGCGAAAGCCAACAGGAAAGCGTAGCCAACACCCAGGAGAAGCAGCCGTAGCCAGGCGAGCAGGAGAGCCGAAGCACCCGAGGACACCAGCCACACAGGACTCCAGGCCACCAATGCCTCACAAAACCCGAAGGCCGCCAGCGGTGAAAGACCACGGGCGACCTCCAGTCGTGCACTGCGGCGGGCCAGGAAAACAATCGAGAGACCCAGCACGAAAAAAGCCTGTCCATGTAAAAGTGCCAGCATCAATTGATGAGCAGCGAGAACGTCTCGCAGCCAGGCCATCCGATAATCCAACCTTTCCTCTTATGGTCGTTTGTTTAATTATACCAGCGATGCTATTTTGGGGCAAGAATTGTCCACAAACATTAGTAAAGCCTGTCCGTAAGCACCTTCCCCGTCTGTGCGACCTCTACCCCTTCAAGTTCAAGCAGAGATTGCTTCATTTTGAGGCCACCTTGAAATCCGCCCAGTTGACCATCTGATCTGATCGCCCGGTGGCAGGGAATGATGATGGGAAAAGGGTTGCGCGCTAGGGCCCCGCCAACCGCCCTTGCACCTCCAGGGACTCCCAAACTTCTCGCAATCCTCCCGTAGGTACTTACCCAACTCCGAGGAATCCTGTGTTCAGCCAGAAGTACCCTTCTTTGAAACTCAGAGCACCTTTCAAGCGCCATAAGGTCCAGTTCAAAGACAACGGCGTCTCCCTCAAGAAAGCATTGAATTCGTGCGCCAAGTTCCACAATCGCAGGGCACGATAGTGAGTTAGCATCAGGGAAGGTCATACCGACAAGGTCCTGCGCCGGAGTCTGCTCATCGGGGAGCAATACGCGACTCACCTTTGGCCCTTCTTCAGTTCCCCGCCAAACGATGCCCAGCGTGCCAAAAGCAGATAGCACGAGCACATACGAGACTGGCTTCAGTGTAACACTTTCCACGTCTCCCATACTATTCGGTCTCCCTTATTAATTATAATTCTCTACCGTACAAAATGATTAATTGACAGAATGGCGAAAAGCCAGCCATGGGGTAAACTTCTGTTCACCCAAAACCACGAACAGGAGGACCCCATGACTGACCGATATAGAGTATACACCAAAGTGCTGCAAACACTCAAGCGCCAGCTCAAGATGCACAGACAAGGCCATGTTGTGACCTTGGCGATGATGATCACCGGCATTGTGATGAGCCACAAAGCCCAGTTGGCCGTGATGAGTGGAGAAGTGCCTACGGATGCGAAAGAGAAAAGTACCGAGATGCGTATGCGGCGCTGGGTCAAGCACGAGAAGATCGAGGTAGAAGTGACGTACATGCCGTTTGCGCGGCAGATATTGGCAGCGTTGGCGAGTGCGCCCCTGGTTTTGGCGATGGATGGGAGCACTATCGGGCGTGGCTGTATGGTGCTGATGGTAGGAGTCATCTATCGCAAGCGGGCATTGCCTCTGGCTTGGGTGGTCTACAAAGGCAAGAAAGGGCACGCTCCGGCGGCTGTGCACGTAAAAGTGCTGCAGAAAGTAGTGCCGCTCATCCCAGAGGGGGCCGAAGTGGTCTTGTTGGGCGATGGTGAGTATGACGACACGGAGATGGTGGAATGGGTGCAAACCCAGACCGATTGGTCTTTCGTGTTGCGGACGTCCCCCAATATCAAGGTGCGGCAAGGGCAGGTCTGGCGCAAAGTGGGCTCCTTTTCCAAGCAGCAGGGGAGCCTCGTGACTGCCTATCAGGTCGCTTTCACCCAAAAAGCAGCGCTGTCGCTCAATCTGGTGGCGTGGTGGGGAGCCACCTACGAAGAGCCCATCTACTTGATCACGGATCTGCCCAATGGCAGCCGGGCCTGCTGGTTCTACAAGCGCCGCTTTCGTATCGAAACCTTCTTCTCCGACCAGAAAAGTCGTGGTTTTCACATCCACAAAAGTCATCTCTCTGACCCCATCCGCGTCAGTCGGCTCTTGATTGCGGCGTGCCTGGCCTACATCTGGATGATATGCTTCGGTCTGTTTGTCGCTGCTCAGGGCAAAACCGGGCTCATTGACCGCACCGACCGAGTTGACAAGAGTTTGTTTCGTCTTGGTCTTGACTGGCTCAAGCACGTGTTGAAACGTGGGTTGCCTTTTGACGTGTACTTTCTCTTCCAACCCGCGCAACTCGGTGGAAATGTACGGTAGAGAAAATTATAACAACCGGCGGCGTAGCCCGTCAATCTCCGCCGCCAAACGGCTGTCTCAGTCGCGCCTCTACCTGGGCCAGCGCCGCGTCCAGTTCCTCCAGGTACCCGACCAGCGGTGTGTCGGCGATGGGGATCTCTATTGGCACGTCCACGTTCAACGACACCGTGGTGGCGATGCCCACCGTCCGGCTGACCGGCACAGCGACATCCAGGTCTATCGGAATGACAGTGCGGATGGGCACGTCTATGTCGAAAGTGCCCAGCGGTCCGGCGTTGATGGGGATGACCACGACCGTCGAGATAGGGAGCGTGGTGCGGATGGGCACAGTGACCTCTTCGTTGAAGGGG
>JAUWOI010000436.1 GCA_030612185.1 Anaerolineae bacterium | reverse complement strand
CGCCACCAGGCCCAGCAGTAGAAGGCCTGCTCCGAGCCGGCCTGTGAGCCGCAGCCGTCGCGCCCGCAGTGCTGCGGGCGACGGTTCGGTGGACGGTTCAGCAGATGGTCCAACGGCTGCGGACGTCTCTGCCTCCGACAGCGAGGGAGGTTCTGTTGCAGGTACAAGGGGGGCTTGGGCTTCTTCCATAGTGAAATCATTATAGCACAGATTCTTGAGCCTTACAAATGTCTCCGCCTCCCAATACCACTTCACCATCGTACAGCACCAGAAACTGGCCCGGCGTGATGTCCCGTTGAGGGGAGGCAAAGCGAACGTGGGCCCTCCTGTCGGGCAGCGGTGTCACCGTGACGGTGGTTGGCCGTGCCCGATAGCGAATCTGGGCCGTGGCGCGGAAGGTGGCCGTGGGCGTTTCTTCGCCGATATAGTGCATATCCTCAACCAGACATTCATCCCGGCCCAATTCCTTCGCTGTCCCGACGATGAGTGTGTTTTCGGCGGGCTCAATCGCGAGCACGTATAGCGGCTCTGCCGCCGTGACCCCCAGCCCTTTGCGCTGCCCGATGGTATAGGCGGGTAATCCCTGATGCTGACCCAGCACGCGCCCGGAGGTATCTCGGATGGGGCCGGGCCGGAACAGGTGGGGAACCTGGTGGGCCAGGAAACGGCGGTAGTCGCCAGCGGCAAGAAAGCAGATGTCCTGACTTTCAGGCTGCTCCGCCACAGGCAGGCCGCGCTGGCGGGCGAGGTCGCGCACTTCTTCCTTGGTCAATCCACCCACGGGGAAAATGATATGGGCCAGTCGTCCCTGGGTCAGTGTGTGCAGGAAGTAAGATTGATCCTTGTGTGGGTCTCGCCCACGGAGAAGTTGGTAATGGCCTGCGACGTGGCGCACGCGAGCGTAATGGCCCGTGGCCAGGAACGTTGCCTCAGTCGCCAGTGCCTGGTTCAGGAGTAGACCGAAGCGGATGTAGCGGTTGCAGGGGATGCATGGATTGGGGGTGCGGCCGGCACCGTACTCGGCGATGAAGTAATCCACTACCTGGGACTTGAAGATGGCCTCAGTGTTGATGAGGTCAAAGGGAATATCGAGTCGGTCGGCGACGCGGCGGGCGCGATCCACTGCCTCGGGCGTGCAGCAGCGGTTGGCGTGGGCAGTATCCGGCCCACCTTCAGCCCACAGTCGTAGCATCGCACCGGCGACCTCGTACCCTTGCTCGACCAGGAGCGCGGCCGCGACGGCACTATCCACGCCGCCGCTGAGGGCGACGAGAACCCGTGAGGGGAACCCTGGCGAAGGTTTGGCATACGGCGTCATTGCCTCGATCACTACTGGCCTCTGATCACGTTTCACGTTTTGCGCATCACGTCCTCGCGAGGGGCTCATTGGATGGCAGACTCTCCTCATTTCGTGATTGCGCAGATTCCAAGTGCGCTTGATGTATTGTAGCATGTGGCGAGGAGGGCGTCAAACCGGCTCTCTCGGCGAGAACCGAGGGTCAAACCTTAAAATTCGGTGCTCAGGTGCTTTCTTGAGCCGGTTTTCAAGCGGGGGGAATTGACAAATGGGACGAAATGTGCTACAGTATAGATGCCTCATCATTGCTGATTTCTCCATACTTGGCTTCTCAGGAACAGAGTACTGTGCGCCGACCTTCGTTTTGTCTGGTTGATTTCTGGTGCGCGCAAAATCGAGCGCAAGGAGGTGATGTTCGGAAATTCCTGCTACAGGCTTCTCTTGCGATGTCCTATCTAGCCCTGAGTATCGCAGCACATTTACGAGGAGGTTCACGATGAAAAGAGCTACCTATTGTTCCCGTGTCCCAGCCGCGAGGAGAGTTGCATTGACCGTCCTTGCGACGGCGATTGGATTGTTGCTGGCGTTGGTTGTCGTCACAGCCCAGGCACCATCTGACTTTGATTCTTCCTACAAGACCGGCCCGCAATACGCTGATGTAGGCGACGTGATTCACTACACCATCGTCGCAGTCAACACCGGGGGGCCGGTGCAGAACGTCGTCCTTTCGGATAGCCTGCCCAGCGGAGTCGTCGTCATTTCTGGTACTTGCAGATACACCTACGACGGTCAGTCCTGGAACTGCGGCGATGATCTGCACCAGATGTGGCAGGAAAACTTCGCTAACGGCGACCGTATCACCACTACTTTCGCCGCCCGAGCACCAGCAGGCACAGCGCAGTGGCCGCTGGTCAACCGCGCCTATCTCAGTTGGAACGGTGACCAGAAGGAGATGGTCTTTACTACGACGGTGGGGACCCCACCACCTGACTTCAGCCTGTCCGACAAGACTGGCCCGCATTATGCTAAGACGGGCGACGTGATTGCCTACACCATCGTTGCGGTGAACACTGGGGGCCCGGTGCAGAACGTTGTCCTTTCGGACACTCTGCCCACCGGCCTTGTTGATTTCGTTCCTGGCAGTTGCAGATATATCTACGACGGCCAATCTTGGGACTGTGGTGGTCTGGGCCAGATGTGGCAGAGGAACTTTGCTACTGGCGACCGTATCACCACCACCTTTGCCGTCACTGTGACGGCAGCCACAACGGGGACGCTGCTAGAGAACTGCGCCTATCTCAGTTGGGATGGCTCTCCGAAGGAGATGTGCTTCACGACGAGAGTGGCGGACTACATACCCGACTTCACTTCCTCCTACAAAACCGGCCCGCGGTTTGCTGAGATTGATGACGAGATACGGTACACGATCGTCGCGGTGAACACCGGGGAGGCAGTGCAGAATGTCGTTCTTTCGGACACCGTGCCTAGCGGACTCCATTTCGTTGCTGGCAGTTGCACCTACATCTACGCCGGCCAGTCCTCGAGTTGCGATTCTCTGGCTCCGGACCAAATGTGGCAGAAAGACCTCGCCAGCGGCGCTCGCATCCCCACCACCTTCCGTGTCACGGTGGCGGCAGGGACAGGGACCGCGCGGTTGCCGGTGGAGAACTGCGCCTATCTCAGTTGGGGCGGTGTTCAGCATCCGCAATGCTTCACTACGACCCTGAACCCTCTTTACATTTACCTGCCCGTGGTTCTGCGCAATTTGTGACTCGCGGCCAGTAATAGAGGCTGATGGGCAGCGGGATTTGGCGATCCCACGGGAGCGGGGTGCAACCCATCCAAACCCTCTCGTTGAACCTGGACCCTAGCCTTCGGCCCGAGGAAGGGATAGATCTGCACCGGCTAGACTGAGCGAACGCAGCGACAGGTAACAGGAACAGGGAGGAGAGCCTGGCTCCCCTCCCTGTTCGTTTTGGGTGTGCTGTTGCCTCTTGGTACGTGAGTGGCGATCGGGCGCGCTACTGTTCGTCCGGGCAGAACAGGAACTGGTCACCAACAACGTAGTAGGGGGTGGCCTCGCCTACCAGCAGGACAATGACCATGGCCGTGTTCTTGCCCGGCTTGGGCCTTTCCAAGGGTTATTCGTAGCGGGCGCCGTCTTCGGTCACGATCATCACTACTCCAAGGAGAATGCAGGGTCGGGTTGTGGTTACATAACGTCGAGCGCCCGGCGCTTGCCAGGTACTCTCTTTTCGTGTATCATTGAAGCCAATCTGCTTGGAGGGCGCTGGGTCTGGGCCTTGTAGTTGTCCTCAGCCGGCTACAAATGGGACACGGATCAACACGGATCACACGGATGTACACAGATAAAGACAGAAAAATCCGTGATAATCCGTTTCATCTGTGTGTATCCGTGTGCTATTTGTGCCTGTTTTGGGAAGAGCCTGAGCAGTTATGAGTTCGAGATGATAAATTCGGGCGTTGTAGCGGAGGTGAATTGAAGAGGTTAGTTCTACCTTGGGCTTTGGGCCTGTTACCCATACTGGTGGTCGGCATTATGATCTCACAGGCTGCACCGGCGGACCAGCCGCTGCGCACCTTGCACTCCGGCCATCACTTCCTGCCCCCCTACGCCAACCCCCGCGATCGTTTTGGCTTTGGCAGCGGCGCACTGACCGGCTACGACGTCGCTCTGCTTCCCGCCGGCTGGTACAGCAATTGTGCCACCAGCCTCAGCCCAGCCCACACCGACGGCCTTACCTAAGTACAACTGATACGCTTCCACGCCGGCGCTGAACCGCAAGACCCGGCGCAGGTGACGGTTCGTCCCAGCCGG
>JAUWOI010000464.1 GCA_030612185.1 Anaerolineae bacterium | reverse complement strand
CCTTAGTCGTTTCCGGCGACTGAAGTCGCTACTACCTTCCACGGATTCTAGCCAGACTCTGTTCATTCAGGCGTCGGTATCTCCGCTTTTGCTCACTCATTCTACCCCACCATGCCCCACCGCGCAAGTCGGCGCGAAGCGTGGGAACGGCAGTGCGGTTCAGTAGGCCGAGTAGTAGAAATAGTCCAGATTGTCCATCAACTTTAGCGCATGCCGCACCGCCAGCACGGCAAAAACCAGCGAGCCGATGGCCATCCCGACGGCGCTGTATTCGTAACTGATGGCGCGGCTGAGCACAAACCCAACCACCGCGCAGACGATCGTGGCCGGGATGATGGAACGGAGCACCGGCACCGGGCGGGATAGGGAGAAAAAGAATATCCCGCTGAACAGCCCCACGACCATCAGGTTGTACCCTATCGCCGCCGCCCAGTAGACGAAGAAAGTGATCGGGTTCTTGAAAAAATCTCGCACCAGTTTCAGGTGTTGGTACTGGTGCAGCGATCCCACCGCCAGGTAGGTGGCGATGATGCTGG
Organism: Anaerolineae bacterium; assembly: GCA_030612185.1. The sequence continues at coordinate 3,359 of JAUWOI010000464.1, read as the reverse complement.
CGATAGCGATGAGGATCAGTAGGACAATCTGGCGCAGGTAGAAGCGCCGAAAGTACTGGTTGTGCCCGCGCACGTCGAAGGCGGAGTGGGCTTTTTGGACGGGGATGATGAGCGAGGCGAACTCGTTGATCGTGTATTCCAGCAGAGCAATGCTAAAGATCAGCGAGATTAGCGCCCAGTCCATACCCAACTCGTAGGCAGTGCGGAACCATAAGATGTAGGGCAACGGTCGCTCGCCGGTTGACCAGCCGATGATGCGGTCCATGTACAGGTAGCCAAAGTAGAACATGCCGTAGATGAAGTACAGCGAGAGGGAATAGGCGATGATGGGGCGAGCGGGTAGCCGCGCCAGTTTCATGTCACCGGTGACCGTTTTGGCACGGCGAGCCAGGAGGTAGTAGCCGTAGCCAGCGACGATGATATTGGTGCTCAGCAGCCCCAGGCCGTGGGCTACGAGGATGGGCCACGAGGTATAGGTCATCACCAGGTGGACGACGCCGGTGCCGGCCAGTGTGCTCAGCAGGATGGCGGCGCGTTGGGTCAGCACGTAGAGGACGGAGATGGTCAGCCACAGTTCGGATAGTAACAGGTAGTACACCAGGCTGATCAGGATCATCCGCTGAGAGAAGAAGGGGACGATCAGGTTCAGCAAGTAGAAGAGCAGGCCGACGGCGACGACCAGCCCCGTGCCGAGCCGGATCAGGTAGTAGCAGATCTCCTTGGCCAGGATGTGGCTGCCGGCCTCGGCGTAGGATATGCCCTTGCGCCCGATGGCTTGCACGAAGCCACCGGTGACGACGAAACTCATCATCGTGCCGATGGCGACGACGGTAGCCAGTTCCTCGCTGAAGTCCATTGAAGCCCACAGAGAGTAGCGCAATGCCAGGACGGAGATGATCTGGCCGATCATCGGGAGAGCGAAGAGCGTGCCCTGGAGGTAGAACTTGATCAGACGGGACAGCCTGCTCCACCAGGTCAACTGGGGCAGTGTGGGCGGCGTGAAAGGTATCTCTTTGACCCGCTCCCGGCACAGGGGGTAGATCTCCCTGGCTAACTCGAAGATCGTCCCCTGGACCACGTAGCCGGTGGCCGGGTCCACGCGCTGGATGACCTCTTCCAGCCCGAAGTCCTGCTCGGCGTCCACGTCGCGCAGGCCCCGGCTTTCCAGCGTGGCCGCCACCGCCCAGAAGTCCACTGGACTGCCGCAGGTCTCCAGGACAAAGTTAACCAATTCCTCGATCTTTTCTTCCCGCGTCGGTGTGGCGGTTGCCTCCTCGACGTGGGTTTCCTCCGCTGGTGGGTTAGTCATTGGTTATTATTCATTCTGTTTATTCTTCATCCTCTTGCCGTATAGCCTCGATCTCCCTCTCCCAGGCGGCGATAAGTTCCGCGTTCTGTGCGCGAATCTCGTCCATGTGTTCCCGCTTGTACGCGGCCCACTTGTGGTAACTGTCCCGGTAGCCGTCCACCGAGGTGGAGGTGCGGAACTTGGCCAGTATCCTCTCCCGGCATTTGCGGCCCAGTTGCTGGCGCAGGTCATCGTCCGAGAGCAGTTTGACCATACCGGCGGCGAACTCGGCCGGCCTGCGGGGTGGGGCGACGATCCCGTGCCCCTCCAGCGCCTCCTTGACGCCGCCCACATCGGTGCCTACCACCGGTATGCCACAGGACATGCTCTCCAGCACGGTGAAGGGAAAGCCCTCGGAGATGCTGGAGAGCAGGCTGACGTCCCCTACCCTGAAGATCTTGGCCGGCTCATTGTGGTAACCGCCAAAGCGGAACGTCCAACTCTCTACGCCGTCCGCGTCCTCATCCCCACTGGTGTCTCCCTTGCCCGGCCCCAGCCTCAACTCCTGGATCAGGTCACGGCACTTCTGGACGTAGGGCGGGTCGGCTTTGAGCGAGCCGTGGACGACGACCTTGAGGTTGGGGATGCTCTCGCGAGCGATGGCGGTGGCCCAGATCATCGTCTCGATGTCCTTGAGGGGAAAGACGCGAGCGGCGGCAATGCAGGTGGGATAGTTCCGGAACTGTTCCGGCTTGGGGCCAGGCGCAAAGGTGACCGGGTTGACACCGTTGTAGATGGTCACTATCCGCTCCGGGTTCGCGCCGAACGGTATCTCCCAGCGCTGGTTGAAGTTGGCGCAGGGCGAGAGTTGGTCGGCATAGGCGTAGTTCAGTTTGGACAGGAGGCAGGAGAGGTTGATCAGGAAGCGTTTGGCGAAGAAGGTAAAGTCAATGGCCGAGACGGCGATGTACCGCTCGCGGGCGTAGACGCCGTGGTCGGTGAGGATGAACGGCGTGCCGTATTCCAGTTTGGCGATGATGCTGGCCAGCCCGCAGGAGGCGGCAATGGTGGAGTGACTGACGTCGGTATTGGGCACGGGGGCGTTAAAACACATCAGCATGTTGTAGAGCCAGCGCAGGGCTGTGGTCAGGTCAAAGAGGTTGGGGTATTCGTTGGGGAGGAAACGTTCTGGATATTCCCGGTAGGGACGCAGCATTTCGTCTTTGAAGGTCTCCCACACCGGGCGGGACTTGAACGTGACGTTGTAGTCATACTCGAGAAAGTAGCGGTAGATGGCGTGGACGGTGATGCCGTAGGTCAGTACGTCGGTGCTAGTCTCCTCCAGGCCACGCAAAAAGTGCCGGAAGAGAGGGATGAATTCTTGCTCGATGACCTGGTCGGTGGTGGCCTTCTTGCGCCGGTAGAGGGTGGAAAAGCGGATACGGGAGGGGTTGTCGTGGGGCAGGATGTACTCGGCCGGCTCCTCCGTGCCCCATAGGGGGATGTGGATGATCTCGGCGATATTCTCCTTGCGCTCGTAACGCCACTTGACGTTGGGGTTACCGGTGATGGCGTAGATGTGGTAATCCACCTGGGGCAGTTCCTCGACCAGGATCTTGCACCAGGTGGAGACGCCTCCCCCGACGAAGGGGTAGGTGCCCTCGGTTTCGAAGAGTACGGATATGCGTTCGTCGCTCATAGTCTCGTAGTTGGGGTGCGCTGTCCTTGTGACGTTTGACGTTTGACGCCTGACGTTTGACGCCTGACGTTTGACGCTCATAATCCCTGTGGGTGTCAAAGAAACCGGGGTATTCGGAAAGAACCCGGTTTCTACAGTCCCATTATGTCCAGAATCAACACCGTCTGCCCTTCGCCCAGGATCGTCACGCCGGCCAGGCCGGGCGTGCTGCGCAGCGCGGGGGGCAGCGGCTTGACGACGATCTCCTCGTGTCCCAGCACGTCGTCCACGCGCAGGCCGAAGGTCTGGCCATTGCGCCGCACGACCAGCGCGTGGCGCGGCTGCGGGTCGCCGCCGGGGATGTGCAGTAGTTCGCTCAGCCGGCGCAGGGGC
>JAUWOI010000250.1 GCA_030612185.1 Anaerolineae bacterium | reverse complement strand
GCCCGATATAGTCCTCTTTGTAGTACCCGAACCTTTTCTTTCATCGTGTATATAGCCTTTCAGCAATCACGCAGTTCCTCCTACGCCGTAGGACTTTCCCTGAAGTAGGGCCCCTTCCCTCCAGCAAGGTTATGTTGTCCTTGCCATCTTCAGTACTATGAGCCCCTCCGACTGCCAGCCGCGCTCCGAGTGTCATTTCGGGTTTCCCCTTATAGCCTCTCTTCCCTCCTGCGTCTTGGAGGACTCGACTGGCTCTCAACCGTTTCCCCATTAACCTGTCCCTACGTGCCACCGCCTTTACACCGGAGAGGCTCTGGCGTTCCTCGCCCCTGTTGCGCTCCCGCCAAAGTTACAGCCTTCGCCACCTGAACGCAGGCTCGGCCCTCTCTTCCCCGGCTCTCCCAGCTCCTACCACCGGGTTCTGTTCACGATGCCTCATCGGTCGTTCACTTTCGTTGCGGCCCGCAGGTTTGCCTTGCGCCCCTGGCTGGGAACCAACCATTCCTTTCGGGAATAGCTTTCGCGACGCTTTGTCAGACTTGCTCCGACGTGACCGGTTACCCAGTCCCGCCTAGTCTCAGACTACCTGACCGAACAGGGGAATTGTCAGGACACACTCCTTTCATTGTGTTAGGTTAATGGTCTTCGGTTCACGCGTCCAGGCCCCAGCGATCCAGCTCAGCCTCGATCTTGTCCGCGCCGAACTGGCCCTGGCACGGCACATCGCTCACGTCGATGCAGATAGCAGGCGTGATGCAGTTTTCCAGCGGAATCTCGTCCACCGATGGCGCGTCCGGGGCGCGGGATAGGTGGCTGACCGAGTCGATGTGAGTTGGTCCATGGTCGCAGATCAAAATGCCACTGGTCTCGTAGGAAAACCCTGTGCCGAGCTGGCGCTTGCATTCTTCGTGTGAGAGGTGTGTAAAGATGACTGTCTTGAGATGGCCGGGATAAACCGGCATTCCACTGTAGATCTCTTGGCTCAGATCGATAATCTTGCCCTGTAGGTTCACGAGTTACCCTCCTTTTCACATCATAGGCACACATCTTGAGTTGCACCTGAGTTATTATGATAGCACATACTCGGTCAAGCGTCAAAATCCAAGTATCGATTATCGACAATCTATAGTTTGGCCCAGGCTTGACCGAATGTCACTGCTTGATGTATAATGGATGCTGAGCAAAGCACGGGGCATCAATTGTCAAGCATCCAGGAGAGAACTTTGAATATCAAGTACCCCAGGGAGTTGCAAAGACAATTTGAGCAGGCGGTTGTTCAGGGCAGATATGCCAAGGGAGAGGTGGTGACCGTTGACGACCTCGCCACCAAACTCCAGGTTACCCCAGCCGAGATGACGCCAGTTATCTTGACCGCGCACCGCAAAGGACTCGTGGACAAGATCGCCCAAGAGGTTGATGCGTTTCGAATCCTGGGATTGCCCACGACGAGATTTACCAGCGTGTTCACCCACACAGCCAAATCGGGTTTCAAGCCAAGATCGCTAGTACGTGACGTGGAGGTAGAACTTGCCACGCTAGCGGTGGCTGAAAATCTCGACGTGAAGGTGGACAGTCCGGTATACCGCTACGTGCGAACGCGATTCGTGGACGGGCAAGCATTGGCCAATCAAACCAACTATATGCCGTTTGCAATCTGTCCAGGGCTGGAACACGACGACGTCTCCCAATATTCGTTTCAAAAGTTGCTTGAGGAAAAGTACTTGGTTGTTCTCACCGAGATGAAGGAAAGTTTCGAGATCGTTCCGGCGAATGACCAAGACCTAGATATCCTGGATTTATCTCCAGGTTCTTCGATCCTGCTCGTCGAACGAATCGCGCTGAGTGCAACCGGTCGGCCGCTCGTATGGGCCAACATCCGCATCCGCCCTGACCGCTACCAATATGTCGCGGCGTTGTGGCCGAGGGCGGCAGAGTTATTGAAGCGATAAAGGTGCAACGCGCCTCACGGGTGAACAAGCGGATGCTACCCCAAGTCTGTACAGATCGGATTTCTACGCCGTTTCTGGCAACCAGAGGTGTGTTCCACCCTTTTAGATAGCATAAAGAGGAGGACAACAATGTCAGTAGAAGAAACCAAGATTTATCCCATCAATACCGGCTGGTGTGAGACCGACCTCGGTACCTATATGTTTTTCAAGGGCGAGCCTGGGACAAAGATCCATATCCCAGTGCCCTGCTTCTACGTAGACACTGGCGAGCACAAGATCATGGTGGATACGGGCCTGCCTGACGCTGAGCGGGCAACCAAATATCACCACTCTTGCCAAAAGAAGGATTGTCTCGACAGCCCGGATGAACTCGGCAATCTGGGCGTCGACCCCGACGAGATTGATGTTTGCATCTTTACCCATCTGCATTGGGACCATACCCACAATATGAAGCGGTACCGCAACGCTCGGTACGTCGTCCACGCAACCGAGATTCGCTGGGCGTACAATCCCCTGCCCCTATACTACCGCTCCTACGAATCACCGATGCTGGGTATCGAGGCACCCTTTGTCGGTTGCCAATTCGAGCTGGTCGAGGGCGAGGCCGAAATCGTGCCCGGCGTCACGGCCTTTCCCACGCCTGGACACACACCCGGCCATCAGTCAGTGCAGGTCGAGACGGCGGTGGGCAGCATCGTCATTTGTGGTGATGCGGTCTTTCGCTATCGGAACATAGAGCCACGGGAGGAGGAGCACTGGCGCTATTGGGTGCAGCAGCGCTATGTGAGCATGATCGACGGCTGGAGGAGCGTCGAGGAGATTGACCGCCGTGCCGACTTTATCCTGCCCGGCCACGACAAAGCCGTGATGGATCACTCGGTCTATCCCTACGAAGGCATGCCCCTGCGCGAGCGGCGAAAGCCGGTACCGGGTGCGCCGTTTTACTTTGCAGGGATCTAGCCGTTAAACGTGATTTGTGAGGCGCAGCGCTCGCGTGTCGCATTTCACAAATCTCGTGTGTGGGTGGAGGAGAAGATGAGCAAAAAAGATCACACTGTCATCGTCGTCGCCACGCTAGACACCAAGGGAGAAGAGGCGGCCTATGTCCGAGACCACATCGCGGCTTGGGGGCTGAACACCATCCTGATCGACCCCGGCGTGCTCTCTCAGCCGACGGTCAAAGCCGACATTAGCCGCTACGAGGTGGCGCAGGCGGCCGGCGCCATGCTGGAAGCACTGCTGGCTCGGGGCGAGAAGAGCTTTGCCATCGCCACACAAACCGAGGGTCTGTGCAACATTGTGCAAGATTTGCATGCCAAGGGCGAGATGCACGGCATCATTGGCTTGGGTGGCGGGCAGGGGACGTCCATCGGCACGGCGGCTATGCGCACCCTGCCCACTGGCGTTCCCAAGATGATGCTGTCTACGGTGGCCAGTGGGCTTTTTCAGTTCGGGCCGTACGTGGGCACCAAGGACATCTGTATGATGCACTCGGTGACCGACGTGCTGGGTCTCAACATCATCAGCCGGCCCATCCTGCGCAATGCGGCGAATGCCATCGCCGGGATGGTGCTGCGTCTAGAAGCTGAAGAACAAGCCACCAAGCCGGCCATCGCCATCACCATGCTGGGCATTACCACGCCCTGCGTGATGCGCATCAAGGCCAATCTGGAGAATCAGGGTTACGACGTGGTGCCTTTCCATGCCAACGGCACCAGCGGCCCAGCGATGGAACAACTGATCGAGCAGGGCATGTTCGAAGGCGTGATCGACCTCAGCACACACGAGGTGATCGACCATCAGAATGGTGGATTGGCCGGCGCGCCCAACCGGATGGAGGCACTCACTCGGACAGAGATTCCTGCAGTGGTGTCGGTGGGCGGCAGCGACTATGTGCTCTTTGAATCGATCCAGAAAGCCCCGGAAAAGTACCGGGAGCGCCAGCACATGGTTCACAACGCACAAATGACGTGCTTTGCTCCCACGCCCGGCGAGATGGTCGCCGCGGCCCGGGAGATGATCGAGCGGCTGAACCGTGCCCTGGGGCCGACCATCGCCGTTCTTCCGGCCAAGGGCTTTGCTCGTCCAAACCAAGAAGGAGGGGGGTTGTACGTGCCGGAGGGCAACCAAGAGGTCATCAAAGAGTTCCAGACCACACTGCGCCCCGAAATCCCCGTCATTCTCACCGACTTGCACATCAACGATCCTGAATTCGCCGACATTGTGACGGATTGCATGGCGCGCCTCATCCTGGGGGAAGCGCCTCACGACGTCGCCGCCCAGTTCAGGAGCAACGGAACGCCTGAATGAACGAATCCAACCGCCAACTTTTAGCGGCCCAATCCCAAATTCCCGCCCCTCCCAACTTTGAGCGCGTCCGCCGGGCGATGCTCCGTCAAGGCGAGAGTGATCGGGTTCCGCTCTTTGAGATGTCTATCCACAAAGACATCCAGGCTGCCATTCTTGGGCGTCCGGTGGATGGCCCCCAGGACAAAGTGGACTTTTGGCGCGCGGCCGGCTATGATTTCGTCTCGGTGCGCGCCGGGGTTCGGACGGTCGTCCGAGGATACCATCCCATCGTAAAGGAGTGGCGACGCACGCACCAAGACGTTGATACAAACGCGGGCGGATGGGTTGCCGAGGAAAAGGCCCTCATCCGCGACCGGCGCGATTTCACCGAGTTTCCCTGGCCGGAGCCAGAAAAGCTCGGCGGCTACGGTGACTATGAGGATCTGGATGACTATTTGAAGACAATGGCCCGTTACTTGCCGCCTGGTATGAAGCTGCTGGTCCAACTTGGCTACGTCTTTATGGGTGCCTGGCAACTGATGGGCTTTGAGAACTATTGCCTCAAGCTCGCCGACGAACCTGACCTGGTCCGAGACGTCACAGACTGGCTGGGCGCCAGCCAACTCGCCGTCTTGGAGATGCTGCTCCAGCACGAGTGCGTCGGCACGGTCTGGCTGCCGGACGACCTGTGTTACAACAGCGGCCCAGTAGTCTCACCCAGGGTCTACCGCAAGTACGTCTATCCCTGGTACGTCAAGATCGTGGACCGCTGCCACCAGGCAGACATCCCCGTCGGGCTGCACAGCGATGGTGATCTGAGCCGCCTCCTGCCCGACCTGGTTGCCTGTGGCTTTGACGCCATCCACCCTTTCGAACCGCCGCTGAATGACATCGTCGCCGTCAAACGGCAGTGGGGCGATCGCATCGCAGTGGCAGGGAACGTCGATTTGAAGAAAACACTCTGCAACGGTACGCCGGAGGACGTCGAGGCCGAGGTCCGGGAAAAAGCGGCGCTCCTAGCACCAGGCGGCGGCTGGTTGTTGGGCTCTAGCAATTCGATCCCCGATTTTGTCCCTGTGGAGAACTATAGAGCTTTGTTGGCTGCAGGGCTCAAGTATGGCAGATACGGGTCATAGAAACAAGGAGTTTGAATAGAAAATGCTCGGCAAAGAGATTCGCATTCACAGGATGAAGAACCCGGCATCGGGTCGCATTTTCACGGTCGCGGTCGATCATGCGCCCAGCTATGGTGTCCTGGATGGGATAGAGAACATCCAGAGTGTTATAGATCGAGTCGCTGGTGCCGGGCCAGATGCGATGGTGATGATGAAGGGTGTCGCGGAGCGTTGCTTTGGGCCTTATGCCGGCCGCGTGGCACTGATCATGAAATGCTCTACGCTGTCTCCGTATCACCCGCAACACGATGTCTGGGTCAGTTCAGTGGAGGACGCTGTCTGCCTGGGCGCTGATGCCATCGCTATGGCCCTGACTGTCGGCTGCCCGCAGCAGGCACAGATTGTGTCGAACTTGGGTGCGCTCGTGCGCAAAGCGGAGCAGGTAGGCATGCCCGTTATCGTCCACTCATATCCCAACGGCGACATGGTCCCGTCTGATGAGGTCTACACAGTGAAACGAGTGGGGTATGCATCTCGTCTCGTTATGGAATTGGGCGTGGACATTGTCAAGACGTTCTACACAGGCTCGGCGGAGAGCTTTGCTCAGGTTGTAGAGATGGCTGCCCCGGCGCTGGTCGTGGCAGCCGGCGGCCCCCGGTTGGAAACCGACGCTGACGTGCTGCGCATGGCCTACAACACCGTGCAGGCCGGCGCGGCGGGTATCACGTTCGGGCGCAACATCTGGCAGAGCGCCAACCCAGCGGCCATCATTCGTGCCCTCAAACACATCCTGCACGAGAACGGCTCGGTGGACGAGGCGCTGGGATTATTGACCGAATAGCGAATGCCGAACCATGAATTACCAGTAGCACTACGGCGGATCAGAGAGGTTTGCGCATGAAGATCGTCATCATTGGCACATTAGACACAAAGGGTCCCGAGGTCGGGTTCGTCCGCGACCAGGTCGTCAAGCGGGGACACATCCCTCTCGTGATCGACCCAGGGGTCCTGGGCAAACCGGCCATCCCCGCCGACGTTACCCGGCAACAGGTTGCCCAGACTGGCGGGCACAAGATAGCCGACCTGATTGCTACCGGGGATAAGCACCATTGTCAGCGAACCATGATCAATGGGTTGGTCAAGGTCGTGGTCCGGCTACACGACGAGGGCCAAGTCGATGGCGTGCTAGCTGTAGGTGGTGCCCAGGGGACGGCTATGGCCACGGCGGCTATGCGCGCTCTGCCGGTGGGCATCCCCAAGGTGATGGTCTCGACCGTGGCCTGCGGCCAGACCACATTCGGTCCCTACGTCGGCACCAAAGATATCACAATGATCCACT
>JAUWOI010000091.1 GCA_030612185.1 Anaerolineae bacterium | reverse complement strand
TGTCAATCAGTTCTTTGATTTTGGTCATAGCATCGTTCCTCTGCGGTAGACAGTAGGCGGTAGACGGTAGACGGGGAACATCTACTTCCTGCCGACTACCGTCTGCTTTCTATTGACTGAATCAGGCGGTAAAGCATGCGGCTGACGATCTCAGCATTGGTCATCGATGGTTCACAATCTGTGATGTATTCCAAATCGCGAGCCAAGATCAGGTAGTACTTGACTTCCTCTTCTCCCCCCCTGTCTACCGTCTGCCGTCTACCGTCTACTTACAAGGCATAAAAGGCATCAATCGGCAAGATGCGGGGTTGCCCCAGCGTGTTGGTCAAGTCGTGACGGACGATCACCGGGTCGGTCTGGATGAGAAAGACGAAGGTCTTGTTGGTGTCCATGGGGGAACGCAGGCGACGATCCACCATTGCCACGAACTCCCGCCTGTGACGGGGTGTCCAGGTGTTGAGCAGGAAATCCAGGTTGTCCACGACGACCAGCGACTCGGGCACATCCAGTGCCAGCAGCATCTGCTCCAGGTCGCGCGGGCGGTAGCGGTCAATGCGGGCGCACAGGTCGGGATGGGCGACGAAGTGAGCCTGCAGGTCCAGGACGTACGCGCCTAGCACGTCCTGCATACGCCGCGCCAGGCGAGTCTTGCCGCTCATCGCCGGGCCGTGGATGATGAAGGCGCGGTAACTCTCGGTGAACTGGGTGGCGACGTAGGCAGAGAGTTTTAGGCGGGTCACGTTGTTTTGTACCTCAGTTCGTGAAACGTGAAAACGTGAAACGTGATGCGTATTGCGTGTTGCATTCATCTGTGTTCGGTCTCGTAATAGGCTTGCATGGCATCCAGCCAGGTCTGGCCGGGACGGAAACGCACCTGGTCCAGGTTGGCCTTGGCCTCGATGGTCAGACGGCCGGCCTCGTGCAGTTGGTTCAGTAGCGCCCGCACTCGCGCTTCGCCCAGGTGCAGGAGTCGGCCGGGGCTGTGATCGGAGGTACAGATATCTGGCACCTGCACCCCCGATGCGCCGGGATGGAAACGATCGCGGTAAAGCAGGAGGACAGTCAGGAACACGCCCGGCGGAACCAGGGCCGGTGAGTCGGTGAGGGCGAATGTACCATCATCAGCCTGGCGCAGATAATGGAGCCGGCGGAAGGATTGCTCGATATAGGCGTTGAAGAAGGCGCGCAGTTCCTCCAGTAACTTCTTATTGGCGCTTCGCGCCGTGAAGTCCACCAGCAGGGGTTGGAATGCATCACGCGCCTCTGGTGCGGTCACTGGTCGGCCGGAAGGCAAGAGGCAGTTGGTCATGTGATTCCAGACGATGACTTGAGTGTCCGACGCCAGGTGATAGTGGCACAGCCAGAGTGTGCCGACGTCATCGAAGAAGACGTCGTGCTTGAGCACCAGCGTGCCCATATCAGTCAGGCAGTAGGTCACAGGCCGGAGTAGACCCATGCGGGTCGTGACGCTCCCCAGGCTGTCCACCTGGCGCTTGGTCAGGCCGGTACCCTCGGCCAGTTCGGCCTGGGTGAAACGCCTCGTCTCAGGATGTTGCCGCACGTAGTGCAGCAGGCGCGTCATCTGGTCGAAATGCACGTAGTAGCCGTTGGTGAGTTGGAGTTTGCCTTGCTGCGCCTGATCTAGTGTGTGGATGCATGCACTCGAATTGCTCACAGCCTGTCTCCTTTCACCCTGAGTCACTGAACGCGGCTTCAGCCTGTGCCCAGAACGTGGCGGATACCGAGGAAATATGTCTTTCATAAATATGTTTCGCGAACGCGGTAAGATAAGACATACATAAATGATTTTCTGTCTCCGTGGGAAAGCAAAGTGCGTCATTTGAATCACGCAGATACATCGCTGGTAGCTCCTTAACAAATTGGCCGTTTGATGGCATAACTGTCTCCATCTATCTCTGGTGACGGGAGGCGTTGATGCCACGACTTACGCTGCAACCGGATAACGACCGCATTTGGGTTACACTGGATGAGCAAAGGCTTGCCTCCCTGCGAGGCGGTGACTGCGAGGGGCTGAAAGTCATCACGACTTGGTTGGTGGACAGCCAGACCATCAGCGCTGAAGAAGCAGCGGCGGTGCAAAGTGTGATACCTCGCACCATAGAGATGTACCAGACTACGTATGCCGAGACGGGAAACAGCGCTGACCTGATAGACCGGCGGCATTTCAATCCGGGGCAACTGGCGGACTACCGGATGGAGCCGCACAAGCCGGAATTGATCCGCCAAGCCACGCTGAACCTGCTGCGAGGGGAAAAGAACAGCGAGCGAGGGCTGGCCGCCCAACTGGGTGACGTGGTAGACGACCGGACGGTGGGGCGACAACTGCACGAGATAGGCTGGCGGGCGGCAGAGGAGGCAGGGTTGGCGGAAGAGGTGACCGCCTACCTGGATGCGGAGCGAGAGCAGGCTTACCTGGCTGGCGTGGCGGGAGAGCCGTTGGAGAGAGTGTTGAGCAACAGCAACCCGCGTGAGTGGCAAACACCAGAGCGAGGCCTGGTGGGAATCGCCTTGGGGGTGGCGCATTTGGCTCTCAACGGTGCCTACGAGGGGATCAAAGGACTGGTCGCTGGATCGCTGTCCGTGTTGAGCGAGTGGCCTCCGTTGCGAGTATGGCATGTCTTGCTGGTCTACCTGATGGCGAGCGGAGGCGGGCGCTTGAGCCAGGTCAAGTACTTCGCCTGTCACCAAGTAAGGGGGCTGTTGAGCGGTTGTGCTGGGTTGTCGGCGACCAGTCTGCGCAACTGGATGGTGGAAGTAGCGAAGCACGTGAAGGAGAAAGTGATCGTGCGTCGCTCGGATGGGCGCGAAGAGACCATCACCCGCCTGTGGGACTACCTGGAAGAGGCTGTGGCCCAGCGTATGCAGAGGGGGCTGATCCAGGGGCGGGCAATCTACTTGGATGACTACGTCAACGCTATCTTCCGTCGCGAGCCGATTGCCCGAACGAAGCACGGCACCCGCTACGGAATCTGCAAAGCCTTCCGCCGCCACATGGCTCAGGATGTGGATACCGGCCACGCCGTGACCTGCCCACTGGGGCCTTCGAACATCACCCCACTGGCAGTGGTGCGGCGCGTCGTCGGGCTGATCAATGGCGGATTGGATCGCATCGTTCCCGGCTGGCAATTGGAACTGGTCATCGCTGACCGGTGGTGGAGCGTCAAGACGGTCATCCGCTGGGCGTTGGAGGGAGGCCCAAAGCTGCTGACCTGGGGAAAGGATATCAAGGCCATTCGGGAAGCGTTGGCAGGAGTGAGTGAAGCGGAACTCGAGGAGCACCCGGTCACGGTCGAGGAGTGGGACGAAGAGAGCGGGCAGATGGTGGAGCGGGTGGTGGGTTATCGTCTTGATACCGAATTGTCCATCTACGACCTGGAGCAACCAGTACGGTGTATAGTGGAGTGGGATGGTAAGACCAAGAGCAAGAAGCGGGCACGGCTGGTGGTCGGTGTCGAGCGAGACGAGATGAGTGAGGACGAGGTAGTCGATGGGTTGCGTTTTCGGCAACGGGTGGAGATTCTGCTGAAGCAGATGCAACGGCGAATCAACTTGTCCGCCTTTGGTGGCGGGAAGGCACACCTGCGGCCGAGTGAGCTCGAAAAGCCGGACGATGAGGAACGGCAGAAGATATTGAAGAACCGACGTCAGGTGGCTACACGCCGGGCCAACGACCAGGCCAGACTGAAGGAAGTGGAGCGAGAATTGAAGCAGTTGCGTGTGGGGGAATCGCCTACCAACGGGCTTGGATTGGGCATCAGGGACTTGAAGAAGTTGACCAAAGACCTGAAGCGGCATATCCAAAGGTCCACGATGCGGCTGGAGGAGCTGGACAGTCTGCTGGATTGGGCAGACGGGAAAGGGCCGCACCCAGAGGAAAAACCGGTGGCCGAACTGGACTTGACACGCGATTCCGTTTTGACCCAACTGAAGTTGGAGGTTTTCACGGCCCAAGAGACGCTGCTGGATGATTTCATCGAACAGGCCCTCGATCCAGTGCTGAAGGAGGAGGCAGAGCGACAGGCCGCCAAGCGGCAGCAACGAGGTGCACGTTCGACAGCCAAAGGACGGGAAGGGAAACTGCTCAGTACTGACGTGGAGGAACTCTACCAGACCAAGCTGAACAACCTGGAGCGGGAGACTATCCTGGAGCGGCTGTTGAATCAGCGCGGCGAATTTGTGCGCCACAAGACAAAACGAATCATCTTGGTAGTGTTTGACCGCTTCGAGGATTGCCGCATACAGGCAGCCTTTGAGCGATATTGCATTATCCTCAACCAGCGGGACATCCGTGTCCCTATGGATGACGGTGACCCGTGGCGGCTGTTGTTTACCTACCATCTGGATGCTCCATCGTCTTCTGCGCAATTCAAATGACGCACTATGAAGCTGAAAAATCATTTATGACATATAGCACTCACGTATTCACATGTTCTACAGAATGCTCTGCAACTTGTCAGTTGGATAATAGCGAGTGCCCCGTTTCTCGCCTTCCTGGCGTAGGAATCCTTCGGTGACGAGTTCTTTGGCGCGTTTCCAGGCTGTGGCGCGTGATATTCCCCACGCCTGGCGCAAATCCTTGTTGGTCACGTAGCCCCGGGCAGAGAGTATGTCGAGAATGGGTGTCAGATCATCAGGTATGGGTTTTGAAGCCGCTGGCTCCACGACGAAATACGTTCGACTATACCGCCCCGACGGCCGGGCCACGATGCCCATCCTGATCATCTCCTGGATCTCGCGGTAGGCCAGGTCGCGGTCCACCTCGCTCACCTTCTGATAAACACGGTTGGTGAAGGCGTTGCCATGCTGGCGAGCATAGGCCAGGATGCGCCGCTGCCGCTGATTCAATGGATAGTCGGCAAACTGTCCCAGCCACTTTTGGGTTTGCAGGTCGTAGATCGGTGCGTTGCACAGCATGACCTGGAACATGAACCCATCCTGGCAGAATTCCGGCGGGCGCAGGTAACTCTTCTCCATCACCTCGAACATGCGGGGGATGCCCTCGCCCAGGTCCCGCATGTACCCCAGGTCGGTCAGGACGCGCACTAGGAGTGGATTGCGGGAGAAGTGCGTGCGCTCACGGCGCAACAACCGCTCCAGAGTGACCGGACCGGGCAGTTCGCCTGGGCTGCGCACCTCCAACCGGTCGTCGAACATCCAGACCTCTATTGAGGCTCCGGTCAGGCTGTAGTCCCGATGGGCGACCCCGTTGATGATCGCCTCCTGCCAGGCGAAGGCCGGATACTCGAACCGCTCGACAAAGAACAGGTCATGGAGCACGGTGCGCTCGCGCACGTGTTCTCTGATCAGCACAAACGCCTCGTCAATCAACCTGAACAGCGGATGCTCGATCCGCGCCCGGCGCACGACGTTGAGTTCGGGGCCGTACCTGCGCTCTGTGCCCTCGAACTTGACGAAGTCAATGCCGCAACGCGGGTGGTACCGCAGAGGATCTCTGGCGAACAGCAACAACGCCGCCAGCGTCAGGCGCGGCCGGCCGTTGTGGAAGTCTATCAGGCGGTAGTCACGGTAGAGGATTTCCTCGACCGGGCGGGTGTCGTTCAGACGTTGGGCAAACCTGGTCAGCAGGCCCGGGTCCAGGTCCTCGAAACGGGCCTCGTGGACAAACTGCCGTTCATACTGCCCGCTGGCTTTGGTGCTCTTGAGGGCGGCAATCTGATCGGCCGGAAAGGGCATGTTCTGATCCCTCACGCGCAGCAGGTAACGACCATCGCTGAGTTGATGAGGCACCGGGTTGGGGTATACTTCAAAGGCCAGCACACGTCGTCCCTCGTGGTCCAATTCGGTCAGGCGGGCTTTCAGCGGTGGGCGGAGCAGGTTCTGCGTCGCCTGGCGGAACAGCGCCAGTTTGTCGTCGGGATAGTCCACGCCGGTAACTGCCTTGTCGTCCTCGACACCCAGCAGGAGCGTGCCGCCATCGGCGTTGGCCATGGCACTCAACGTCTCGGCGATGTCCCGGGCCACCTCGGCCGCTTTGCGGCGCTTGAAGCCAACACCGCCAGGCCGCTGGTAGGCGCTCTTGAATTCGAGGAACTGGCCCTCGTCGCGGGCCAACAGCCGGTTCAGTAGTTGGTTGTCCATGCTATGCCCGCCCCTCCACAATCGCGATTTCCTCCTCCGTCAACCCAGACAGTTTGTAGACGATCTGGTCAATCAAGTCGTCGGTGAGGCAGATCTTGCGCCGCACCTCGGCCAGTTCCGCCTCCAGCGCGGCCAGCGGGGCCAGGTCCACCGGCACGAACCTGGGCACTTGCGTCGCCTTGAGCTTCTCGAGTGTGGTGCGGGTGTAGCCGCCGGGGAACTTACCGGCCCCGTCAAAGCCGCGCAGGTGGGCGAAGGCGTAGTGGTAGAAACGGCCGGTCGCTTCGTCCAGCGGCATCCGGTAGACCGGCAGCCATTGGCGGATGAACTTGTCGTCTCTATCCCGCTGATGCTTCCGCCAGCCGTTGTCCGGGTCGCGCAGCTTGGCCCGCACCTGGAGCAGCCAGCGACCATCCTTCTCCTGGGTGAGCCGCAGACCCTCAATGTCGTGGCGGACGGCGGAGAGATCGCTCGCCGTCTCACCAGCAGCCAGCGGGCCGCCCAGGGCTTTGTCCAGCCGCAGGCAGGGCGTCTCTCGCGCCACGAAGCGAAATAAGTCAATATCATCTTCCTGCCGCTGGCGCTCTTTGGTCAGATCGATCATTTCTTGTGCCAAATACACTACCAAATCGTGAACGACATCACTCTGTTCCGTTTCATTCAGCAGCTTTTCAACTAATCCCAGGAGAGTGGAAAGTTGTCCGCTTTCTGGGAACGTGTCGTAGATCTGTAGTGCTGAAGACAATTCCATCTGTCGCACATCAGCGGGGGTTGAGAAGTATATTCGCCTTACGGGTATGACCTCTATCTCGTAGATGTTGATATTATTGTTCGTACTCGTCAAGCGAAAACGCCACTCCGGGACTTGACTGTTTAGATGTGCGAGTAGGTACCTGGGGTCGTACGGGGGCTTAACCATGTAGTAATCTGCCGAGTTAGCAAGAAATACCCCCTGTGGCACCAAGCAAGCCGTTATCCGCCTACGGCGATTCTTCCCCTTAATTCCCTGGATAGCTACCCTTTCCTTTAGGTGATGACAAGCCTTTTCGGCAGGTTCCATCGAAGAAAGGTACCCTTGCTTATCAAGGTAGCGATTCTCTGTTGAACTCCTCTCCAATAAGATGTCATAGCGATGAACATGCTGGCCCCGCACAAGTATAGCATCTGTATTCCGGGTAGATATGAATTTGTCATGGCCGCTTACGTTTACTTCACCCTCAAATCCAGTCGCTATCCCATCCTCACCACCAATCCGTGTATTTCTTGCGCTCAGGTGAAGTTTTAGTAAGAGCCTCATCTCATGGCTGTTGACAATGGGAACTGACAATGTGTCTGGATCTATGAGACGAAGATGGTCCAGTTTCAGCGTGACAATAGGAGAATCTTGTGCAATGTAACGAGAGGGATGAATCCGAAGCTTGAGTTCCTGTGAAACCCCTCTCTTTCTCAGAAGCGGGATGCACACGGCCAGCTCCGCATCAGGGAATACGCGCCCCTCCGGGTCGTCTCTGGGAAATACCTGTACCGGTTGGAACTCTGCATTCTGCCACAGGAACTGTCTTAATCCATAAGCGCCTCTGTCTCCAAATAGGGCTTCTGGCACAATGAATCCCATGAATCCTTCTTGTTCAACTAGCTTGAAAGCACGTTCCAGCATTAACCTGAAGATGTTGACCCTTCCACCAAAAGCATGTTGGTAATGCCCACAGCTCCGGTAGTAGGCTAGCTCTATTTGCAGGTTTTCTCTATGCTGTGTTCCTACGAGTACATCATAGGGAGGGTTACCCACCACTGCATCGAACCCCACTTCGCTTTCGCGTAACCAACCTCGCCTATCAAAGAACACCTCAAGGAGTTCAAGTTCCCAATGGAAAAAGCCATGCTTATCGGCTAGTTCTTGAATTTGGCTCAAAAGGCCTTGGTACTTTGGCACCGGGCCGACAGCGCCGTTGACCAGGTATTTGGAAATGTCACGCAATTGCTGCTCATCCACCTTCACGCCAAAGTGACGCGCCGTCCAAAGATCGGCCAGCCGCCGGTAGGGTTCCAACTCAGATCGTACTTGTTCGTAGTCGGCTTCCTGGGCCTTGATATCCTTCACTTTTTCTGCCATCCGGGCCGA
Source organism: Anaerolineae bacterium (assembly GCA_030612185.1). Next base: position 3,052 of record JAUWOI010000091.1, on the reverse strand, counting down.
AATCTGGGTCAACAGGTTGGCCGCCGCCGCCACATGCCGACTGAAGGTCGGGTCATCCAGCATCGAGAGCTGCCCCGCTTCCCGCGCCTTCCGCTCCTTGCGCGATGGGCGGGCGGGAACCGTCCCCACCAGCACCTCGGCCAAATCCTCCAGCCGGGCACCGATGAGGCTGTTACCCCGGCGCAGGTGGTGGTCCAGGAAAGAGAGCGGCTTGCCCTCGGCCACGCTGGCCAACCACAGGCTCAACTTGGCCAGTTCGACGGCCATCAGGCTCAGGTCTACTCCGTACAGGCAGCGCTCCACCACCCGCCGCCGCCAGGCCACTGGGTCAGCGTCAATGTCGTTGTTTGCCCAGGAGGTCAGGTGCAGCGTCTCGACGATAAAGTTGGTGATCTGGTGGGCGGCATTGACCAGGAAGTGGCCGCTGCCCATCGCCGGATCGCACACCTGGAAGGTCAGCACCTGCTCCTCGACGAAGCGCGGCAGTTCCTCGTCGGCGGTGCGCTGCATGCGCGAGACCTCCGAGGTCTCTGAGACCTCGGAGGTCTGGGCGGTGGCGATCTCCTCCAGCCAACCGGCCAGTTTTGCCTCCAGCGATGCCCGCCGCTCCTCCAGCCCGCGCACCACGGTCTGGCGCACGATGTAGTCCACGATGTACTCCGGGGTGTAGTAGGTGCCGGTGGCGCGCCGCTCGCCGGGGCTCTGGGAGAAGTAGACCTGGCCCGGCTCGATCTCGGCGTCGGTCTTGCGGGGTGCACTGTCTTGCCCTGTGCGCAGGAAGCGAACGTTGCCCTTCTTGTCCCGCCGCGCCCAGAGCGTCTCCTCCGCGATCTGAAGTCTGTACTCGATCATGCCCTCGTAGAGGCTGCCCAGGTGGCGCACGGAGAGGTCGCGGTAGTCAATGGGCGAATGGCGACTGGCGGGTGGCGAGTGGCGGATGGCGGGCATGTAGGCCAGGTCGAAGAGCGCCTGGGTGAGATAGGCATCGGCGATGTGGCCGTCGCGCAGGTAGGGCTTATCGCCGTCGTCGAAGAGGCCGCCGTTGTAGGCGGGGATGGACAGCGCCTCGTCGCTTTCGTAGATGGCAGCGCAGAGCCGCTTCAGCCGCTCCCACAACGTCATCGCCTGAGGGGCGGGCATTCCGCGCAACTTGTAGGCGTGGGCCGTTTGGACCAACTCGGTCAGGCTCACGGCGCGGTAGGCCGGGTTGTCCAGCGGCAAGAGACCCCGCGCCTCGGCGTGGAGGATGAAGAGCATACGGTAGAGCAGGTAGGTGGCGTCGCGGTAGATGCCGTCCCGTTCCGCCTCGGTGTAGCGGGCACGCCCGTCGGCGCGCACCAGCCCCAGGCAGAGTTGGGCCAAAATGCCCTCGTTGTGGCTGACCCGCGCCTTGAGGTGATCCTCGGCCGCCTTGGTCGCCCGGGCCGAGGCTGTTAACAGCAGGTCCAGCCCGACCCCCTCCCGGCCCTCTCCCTGGGAGGGTGAGGGAATGAAGGCGCTGCGGTGGAAAAAAGCGTAGAAGAGGCGCAAGGGGGCAGGGTCGTTGGTGCGGGTCAGTTCGTCCAGGTCTATTTCAAGGTAGTGTTCGTAGCGGCGCAGGGACTGGGCGTCCACCAATCGCCAGCGGGCGCCGTCGGTCAACATTCCCCAGCGCAGGGAGCGAGCGCGCAACGCCAGGACCACCTGGGCCATCGGGTGGTGGCCTTTGGTCGTGTCGTCCAGGCTACGTGGTGAGCCTGCCGAACCGTCCTGGCCGGACGGGACGACGTAACACAGGCCGACGGGCGTCTCATCGCCCCGGCGGGCATAGAGCAGGCGGACGTGGGGAGCATCGTCAACTGGCGCGTGGTGGAACTCCAGGAAATCAAGCACTGGGCCGACCCAGGAGTCTATCAACGATGGGAGCGAGGAGGCATCGCGGAAGGGCATCCAGTCGCGCAACCCCTGGGCGATGGGTGCGGCCGGTTCGTCGTGCGAGGAGTCGGCCTGCAGTTGGGCCAGGTAGGTGTGCGAAAAGAGTTGGTGGTTGGTAACGACGCTCATTTGGTGTTCCTACCGCATTGAAGGTGATGAGTGTTCGATAACGTTCAAACAAGACGCCCGCCCTGGCCGGGCCCCGGGCTCCGGGAAAGACGTGGGGCTTTTTGCATCAGCATTGTAGCACAACAGGCCAAGCAGGGCAAATCAGGCCCGGTGGACGTTCACCCGGCGCAGAAAACTACCACGTTACCCTCTCTGCCTGCCCGGCACGTAGGGAATCAATCCCTTCTCGTAGGCTATCTCTTGTATTTCCAGCGGCAATCCGCGCGCGTCGACGATGAGGCCGTTCACCATAATCATCCAGGCCATGATGTTGTCATCCATTTGGCTCGGCAGGCACCAATTCGGGTCCATCTGCGCCATACCCAAGGTCTCACGTACTGTTTTTGACTTGGCTGCACCTGTGCTTCTGGCAACACCGAATGCCGCACATAATTCGGCAGCGCTCACGTGGGGGTGCTGGCTCTTATCGAACAGGAAGTTCACAAAACCCAGGGCGTACACGATGCCGCAGGCCCAGGAACTGACACGGCCACTCAGCAGAGGGGAGGGACGCTTGCGGCATAGGGCGGCAGTTGCCTGGCGGGCCAACTGTGCGTATTCCTCGTTCAGGTGCTCTTTGCAGACCGCATCTGTAAGCGTTACGATGGCATCGAACTTCTCCCGCATCTTCTTGGGTACTTTTTCCGACTTTTGGGTTCTGGGCATCTTTCTCTCCTATGATGTCAGGCAGATTATGATTTCAACGTATCATCTCAATGTTTTGGGCAGTAGGATTACCCCGGGTGCAGAAATACACGATAAAGACCACCGCAGACGAGAGGGCAGACACTATCGTGTATTTCCCCTATCCGTGGTAATCTTGGTCTCATCGATTTGGCTCTTTGGGATTTCGCATGGGAGGGCCACATATGGGGGTACTCCGGCTAGGCGAATCGGCGATAGCCCTCAAGGTCAAGGTAAATGCGTTGGAATAGAGTTGTGACCCATAAATGAGTTTCTATCTCCGTAG
>JAUWOI010000258.1 GCA_030612185.1 Anaerolineae bacterium | reverse complement strand
ACTTATAGTAATACCACATGGACTCCTTCCAACTTTGTTTAATGCATAAACCCATTTACTATTTTTCTTTGTCACCTTCTTTTTAATCCCTATGTCTCTATAATCATAATCATCAGGCTGGTGTGGAAGAAATACCAGGCGGTGCATGTCAGCAACGGGTAGAACTGCTCCCACCGTCCCGACCAGAGGGCAAAGGAGGGCACAATGGGGTAAAGAGCAGCAGCCCAAACGGCAGTGCGCCGGCCATAGAGTTGCTGAGCCAGCCCGTAGAGAGGGAGCAGAGTCAGCCCGCTGACCAGGGGCAGGGCCATCTGGATGATGGCGCTGCTGATGGTCGTGTTGGGGAGACGCATCAGGGTCAGATCGTGGCACTGGTAGAGGCGCAGGTGGAAGCCGAGTGTGTTGGCCAGGGTGGGCATCTTTTCGAGAAAGCGGCGGGCCAGGTAAAAGAGAAGCGACAGGCCAGGGGGATAACGCTGGGGGTGGACGGGGAGCGTCGGCATCAGCGCCGGGTAGCGGCGCAGGAAGTCGCCCCCATCCTCGATGGTGCTGCCGACGGAGAAAACGCCGCTGGCACTGGCCGAGACGGTACGATAGAAAACAGGTTTGAGTACGTCTGAGTAGTCGAGGGCCAATAGGCTAGCCTGAATGAGGGGGACGGCCAGCACCAGGCATAAGAGAAAACCCCACGTGTGGTACCGGGGAGGATGAGGTTCTTTCGTGATGTGCTTCGCCCAGATAGAGATGAGCACCAGATACAGAAGAAGCACCAACGCCGGAATCCAGAGGCGGGCTGGTTTTCCAGGGATGGCGTAGGCCCAGCGCCACTCATCGGGGCCACGCAGGTATGGGCTGAGGTTGAGGGCGAGAGCGGCGAGGAAGAGGATGGTTGTCAGTGCAATGCCGCAGAGGATAAGGGATGCGGGATTTGTGTTGCGTGTTGCGTGTTGCGTGTTGCGTGTTGTGTGATTAGTCATTCGAAATATCTATGGGCTATGGGATCACAACAGCCTGGTCGAGCAGCAGATAGCCGTCAGGCAGCGGCTGGCCTGATGTGTCAATGCCTGTTAGCCGTTCGTTGGTATCAGGCACGTACCAGCCGATGGCGAGCCGGTAAGTACCCGCCGGGAGACACTGCAGGTCAACCAGTGCCTGGTCAGTGACCAGTTCGCCCACCCTCCACAGCGAGGTGGGGTGTGTCCAGTTGCGCGGCATTCCATCGAACTGGGCGACAGGTGTGCCGTCCCTGTCCTTGCTGTCCTTGTCGTCCTGATCAAGGGGCAGCAGGTGCACAAAAAACTTGTAGTCGTCTCCAGGTGTCTGGCGTGCTTCCCATTGTAGGTCAATGTAGAGGGTATTGGCAAGCCTGTGCCAGTCAACCCCGCGTAGCGCGATGGACTCATTCCAGATCGCGTCGGGCTGGAGCCGCGCAGCGAACCATCCGCCCGGCGTGACGACCAGGCGTTGGGGTAGCATGAGGGATGCATCGTCAGTCGAAAACAGCAACTCGTATTCGCCCGGCGGCAGGTCTGGCAGGGCGAGCGGCACTCGCACGACAGAGAATGTCCCCCTTTCCACCGTCAGCACCTGAGAGTAGGGCGGGTTTACATCCCCGCCGTCCGCAACACGCAGCGTCAAGGTGACGTTGTACCGCTCTGGCGCTGACCAGTGGCTCTCCAACATGGGAGGCTGGCCGGGCTCCAACCAGACTTGGGAAAGCAGAAGCCCGTTGAAATCATGTTCCACGCTGAAGTGGACGCCGGCCTCTGGCTGCGTGGCAAAGACCGTCAGATCCTTCTCTTCGTGAACCGGGCGTGTAGCCAGCGCGGCGATCCAGTCGGCGGCGAGTTCGGGGGCCAGGAATTGCTTATGGATAACAATGTAGCGGACGTTTGTTTCGGCCAGGGCGGCAAGTTCGGCACCTAGTTGGGCACGACCACGCAGCGGCTCTCGCCGGGCAAAGGCGCGGGTGATACCGTTTCCCTGGATGAAGTCAAAAGCCGAGGCCGGCGGGCGCGAGACGTGCCCGTTGACCAGGGGCTTGCCGTGCACTGTCTGCCAGTACATATAGAACTTGTCTGTCTGGCGATCTAGCGGTGCTTCGACAATGGCGAATGAGTCCGGCTCCTGGGCCAGTTGGACGTAGAAGGGCGGGACGTGGGCAAGCGTGGTGGGAAAAGGGTACACCAGGAACTCAAACAGAACTAGGGCCGAGGCAAGAGGAACAATGAACAATGAACAATGAACAATGAACAATGAACGGCGACCAATGGCGAGTGATACTGATCTTTGAAGGCGGCTTTCTATGGCTGCTACGCCGAAGCCCGCCAGTATGGCCAGGCACTGGCCCAGCACCAGGTTCAGCCGGATGGGTGTGCGGATGAAGCCAATGATCGGGGCGTACCAGGGCAGAGTGGGCACGATGACGTAACCGTTCACATATAACGTGGTGCCCAGAGCCAGTATCAACGCGAGCAGCGTTGTTATGCCCAGCCAGCCGTGCCACCGCGAGTACTCGTGGCGGTGTTCCCGGCGCAGGCGTGGCAGGCCCAGTAGTGCCATCGCCAGAACGACGTAGCCCACAAAGGCTGGGCGATTGGGGGCCGGGAAGCGGTCGTAGAGCGGGCGGACTGCGTCGCCCCACAGTGGGTGGAAAAACGAAGGCGTGACCAGGGCAAGTACATCCGTGTTGAATACCCAATCAATGTCGGGCTCAGCATAGCCGGCACGAACCTGTTCGCGCAATAGTGGGAAAGCAGCCATACCGGTCAACACAACCGCGACGAGTAAGGCGACTAGCAAGGAGCGCCGCAAACCTTTACCCCCTCCATCCCCCCCTACGAGGGGGGGAGTTTCTCTCCATCTCCCGCGCTGGGTGAAAAGGCTCCACACCAGGTACGGGCCGACCACTACTGCAGAATATATCGGCTGATGCCAGCCACTGAGCGCATTTAACGTGAAAAAGATGCCTGCGAGCACACCACGCCACCAGGTTGGGCGTCGAAACAGGGTGATCAGAGCCCATAGCAGCAACGGCATGTACTGAGTGCTGAATATGCTGGGATGGACGCACTCCCATACGTGGTAGGGGGCAAACGTGGCTGCCAGCCCGGCCACGAATCCTGCGCCAACGTGACCGGTCAACTCGTGCACCACCAGGTAGATGCCAAAGCCCAGCAGTGTGAATGCGACGAGCAGGGCCGCGTTGTAGGCTGCCAAGGGGCCCGCCAACGGCTCCAGGAGCAGCCAGAGGACCGTGTTGGTGTGACTGAAACTGTGGAAGTAGAGCGGGGTGCCGTGTGGATAGAGAATGTCGGTTGTGTGGTAGAAGGGCAATCCCTCGCGCATTGCTTTCTGGCTCCACCAGTTCACCCACATATTGAGCCAGACGTCAATGTTATCGCCGGCAAAGTGGGTGTTCATTTGGGCGATGAGCGGGTAGGTGAACGCCAGAGTGACGCCTACGAACAGGAGGAGCATCAGGAGATGTGTCCGGTTGGATGTGGAGTCGCGCGGAACCGCCCCCCGGCCGGGGGCTGAGAGCCCGTGGGAGACAGGGGGTGGGGCCGCCCCCGGGACGGGGGCTGGGAGCTTTTGGAAGAGATGTGTCCGGTTGAATATGCGGCGCATCACGGCAGGCAGACCTCCCGCTGCAACGTCGAGTCGGGGGCCAGTGAACCGTCAGGCAGGCGCAAGGGTAGCCGCTCCTGAGTCAGCGCATCGTATAGTCCCATAGAGAGCGTATAGGTGCCTGCTGGCAGTCCACGTGTGTCCAGCGTCACCAGGTCACTGATCATCTCATCTTTGTGCCAGGCAGACGTCGGTGCAGTCCAATCGCGTGGCATTGTGTCCGATTGTCTGAGTAACTCGCCCTCACTATCCAGAAGGTGCACGAACAGTTTGTAATCCCGATCAATCTCCTGTAGCGCACTCCAGTCAACATGGAGATGAAGCATCTGGTCGCCGGGAAGGAGTTGTATCCCGATCAAGGCGATTTGGTCGCCAAACGTCGCCACTGGCACTGCGTCCACGCTGGCCGGCGTGGCTCCCTCGGCTGGCAGGATCAGCACGCTGTTGACGTCCCGTGTCACCGTATGCCCTTGCTCGTCCACCAGTTGGACCTGCAGGCGATAGGGGTCTGGCGGTAGGTTGGCAGGCAACTCGTACTGACCAAGGCCGAAGTCGCCCTCTTGCCAAGTCTCAGTAGGCCAGCCAGGACATAGTTCACCTTCAACGATCTGCACTGCCTGCCCGTTGGGTGCGAGAAGCACCCAGCGCACGCGATAAGAATGTGCGGGGTGTTGGGTGGCAACCCACGCTGCTTGCAGCGACGCCGATTCCCCCGTGTGTGGGTAGCGGGTGTCGAGTCGCGCGTAAACCAGCCCTATTGTTTCGTTTACCGGCAGCGGAATCGGCAGATCTTCCCCTGGCACGGGACGAGTCCGGTACACAATGATCTGATCATCCTGATAAAAAGGGGCGTGGGGAAGATACAGTTGCCATCCCTCAATCTGCTGAGCCGTCAGAAAACGGAGATGCAGGATCAGATACCGCACGCCGGCGTCCACCAGCGAGGTCAGATGACGGGATACGTCGTTGCCGGGGTTGCCGGGGTTGCCGGGTGGCGTCTCGTCACTCTCGGCAAATGCCGAGAGGATTGGATGCTGGTCAATAAAAGTATACGCATCGGGCGGCGTGCGCGCGACGATACCCTCGACGATCGGCTTCTGATGCACAATCTGGTAGAACATGCTCATCCGGCGCATCTCGAGTTGGCGCACCGGGATGTCGGCGAGGGCGAAAAAGTCAGTCTCCTGCTGGAGTTGCTCGTAGAATGGCGGGATGCTGATGGGGGTGGTCGGGAATGGCCAGGGCAAATACTCAAACAGCACCAGCACGGACAGTCCTATCACGACCCACCACACCCGTGCTGAGTGGCGAACCTTCCGCACCAGCCACGCAACCCCCAGCGCAGCGAGGAGTGCGAGCCCCAGCGTTGTCATGACTGTGAAACGGGTGGGGTCGCGGAGGAACCGGGCAAGGGGGAGGAGCCAGGGCTGCAGCGCCTGCTTGCTGAGGATGCCGTTGAAGCGGATGTAGGCTCCCAGGGACATTGAGAAGAACACAAGTGTGGAGAAAACCCAGAAGCACGCTTGGCGCCGCTGTTTGACCACGCCGAGCAGTGCCAGCGCCAGTGGTACGTAGCCCAGAAATACCTGTCTACGACCGATGCGGTGATGTAGCGGTTCGACGAACGGTCCGATCAAGGGATGCCGGCGGCTGGGCACGAAAAACGCCAGAACGTCAGAGGCATTCTCTCCGCGATAGGGCACGTGTATCCATTCCGGTTGTCCATCCCCTCCCAGCCCCCCCTGCGAGGAGGGGGAGGGCAGCAGCAGCGGAAAAAGAAACGGGCCAACCAGTATCAGCGCGACGATGCCCATCAAGCCTAACGCGCGTAGTGTAGGCCAACTCAGCCGCTCGCGCTCCCATATTAGCAGATAGCCCAGGCGCAGCCCCAACCACAGCACCGAAAACAGCAGCAGGTGCCAACTGGAAAGCGCCGTCAGAGCCAGAAACAGCGCGGCCAGCAAAGCGTGCCGAAGTGGGTGTTCCTCGTGAAACAGACGGATGACGAACAGAATCCAGAGCGGAATCCACTGGGTGGTCAGGATGATCAGGTGGGAACTCTGATCAATGTGGTAGGTGGAAAAGGTGAAAATCAGACCGGCGACCAGCCCCGCACCCAAACTGCCCGTTATGTGCTTGCCCAGCAGGTACATGCTGAACCCGCTGAGGACGTAGGCCAGAAGAACTGTCACGTTGTGCGCGGCAATGTATCCGGCCAACGGTTCCAACAGTAGGGCAATGGTGGTGTTGACGTGACTGAAACTGTGGTAGACCAGGTTGACACCCAGGGGATAGAACAGCATGTCTGTGTGATACAGACCGCGGCCCTCACGAATGGCTGTCTTGGTCCACCACGTAGCCCACGGCCGTGCCCACACGTCATAGTCGTCACCTGCCAGGTGTGTGTCCAGTTGGACAGGCAAGGGATAGGTGATGACCAGCGTCAGGCAGATGAACACGATCAGGATCAGGCAGTTCACTATCTTGGCGTGAGACGTGAGATGTGAAACGTGAGACGTGAAACGTGAAACGCGATTCGTGGTGCTGGTCATTGGGCTTGCACCGTTATGGTGGTCAGATGGATGGTGTCGGAGCCGTCGGGGGCGGTGATCCGTTCGCCGCCGGGGACGTACAAGCCGGCATAGAGGGTGTAGTCGCCCGCTGGCGTGTCGGGTGGGATGGTGAGTACGCGCGTGTCGGTGACGTATTCGCCGGGCAGCCAGCCGGTGGTGGGGCGGGTCCAGTTGGCCGGGACGCCGTCGGATTGGGCGACCAGCGCACCGCCTTGCCCTGAGCCTGTCGAAGGGTCGGGGCCGATGAGGTGGAGAAAGACGTGGTAGGAGGTGTGGGTCTCTGCTTCGGCGCGCCAGA
>JAUWOI010000098.1 GCA_030612185.1 Anaerolineae bacterium | reverse complement strand
CTTGGTGCTGCCCAGGTCCATCAGCAGGCAACCCTCCGGCAGGAGCGGCCCGATCTCGGCCAACTGCTGCATGATGACGCGCACAGGCGTCGCCAGGACGACTACGTCTGCCTCACGTATGCCGTGTGCCAGGTCGGTTGTGCCCCGGTCAATCAGGCCACGTGCCAACGCTGTCTCAATCGTCCCTGGACGTCGTGCCACACCGACGACGGCCCGGCAGTGTCCGCGCAGCGCCCCGGCCAACGAGCCACCCATCAGCCCCAGCCCGACGATAGCAACTTGCGCGTCTGCCAATTCTTTCACAGTACCCTCCCGACCGCTTCGGCCACGGGCCGCAGACTCTGCATCAGTGTGGTGAAACGTGCCGGCTTGAGGGACTGCGCGCCGTCCGAGAAGGCTTCATCAGGATGGGAATGTACTTCGATGATTAACCCATCGGCTCCGGCCGCCACCGCCGCCCGCGAAACCGGCTCCACCAGTTCCCACTTGCCCGTCCCGTGGCTGGGGTCCACGACAACCGGCAGGTGGCTGAGTTGCTTGAGCAACGGCACAGCGCTGATGTCAAGCGTGTTGCGAGTGTAGGGTTCAAACGTGCGGATGCCGCGTTCACACAGAATGACGTGGTCGTTGCCGTGTGAGAGGATATACTCGGCCGCCATCAGTAACTCCTCGATAGTGGACATCATGCCGCGCTTAAGTAGCACCGGCCACTGCGTCTCACCAATGGCGTGCAACAGGGCGTAGTTCTGCATACTTCGTGCGCCAACCTGAAGGATGTCGGCGTAGCCAGTGACCAGTGGCACCATCTGTGGATCCATCACTTCGGTGACGGTTGGAAGCCCTGTCTCCTCACGCGCCTCGGCCAGGAGCCGCAGTCCCTCCTCACCCAATCCCTGGAAACTGTACGGAGACGTGCGCGGTTTGAAGGCCCCACCACGCAGTACGTGGGCTCCTGCTTCCTTCACGGCACGCGCGATTTCCAGCAGTTGATCGCGGCTCTCAATGGCGCACGGGCCCGCCATCACGACCACCTGCCTGCCGCCGATGGACACGCCGTTGACCGTCACGACGGTGTCTTGCGGGTGGAACTGCCGGCTGGCCAGTTTGAAGGGGCGCAAGATGGGCACCGTCCGCTCGACACCAGCCATTCGTTCGATTTGCTCGCAATCCAGCGGGCGGCCATTGCCGATGACGCCGATGATGGTGCGTTCTTCCCCTTCTGAGAGGTGCGTCCGGCAGCCCAACTGCTCAATGCGGGCGGTGACATTGACAATCTGCGCGCCGGTCGCACCTTGCTTCATTATGATAATCATACACTCATCTCCTGATGCGTGGCTTACTCTAACGCCATAGCCTTGTCATCGGGCACGGGGGTCGTGGCGGCCGGGTAGGAGCCCAGCAATTTGACGAACGAGGAGCACCTTAGCAATCCCATGATAGCCGCTTCGCACTCTGGGTCCCGGCAGTGTCCCTCAAAGTCCAGGTAAAAGATGTACTGCCAGGGCCGGTTGAGGCGTGGGCGCGACTCGATCTTGGTGAGGTTGATACCCCGTTTAGCAAAATTCCCCATGCACTTGTACAACACGCCTGGTTGGTGAGGGGTGGTGAAGACGAGGGAAGTCTTGTTTCGCTGCGCGCGAGGCGGATCTTCCAGACCAATAACGAAGAAGCGTGTGTAGTTGAAAGGAAAATCCTCAATGCCGCGGTCGAGGATCTCCAGGCTATATAGCTCGGCGGCCAATTCGCTGGCAATTACGGCGATACCAGGTTCCGGGTCGGCCGCCAGGTCGCGGGCGCTGCCAGCGGTATCGAACGTGGGTTCAGGCTCCAGCCCGTGGCGTCCCAGGTAGCGCTGGCACTGGGCCAGCGCCTGCGGGTGCGACCGCACGCGCTTCAGATCAGTCAATTTGGTGCCGGGGAGAGCAAGTAGCATGTGCCCCACGTGTAGAATCACTTCGGCATAGATGCGCAGATCGTGATCCACCAGCAACTCATAGGACCGAGTTACGGAGCCAGCGACGGCGTTCTCCACCGGCAGCATCCCATAGTTAGCGGCGTCGTTTTCCACGGCAAAGAATATGTCGGCCAGCGTTCTACAAGGCACGCTCTCTATCTCCGGACCGAAGAACTGACGGATGGCCTCCTCCGAATAGGCCCCGGCAATGCCTTGAAATGTCACTTTGGTCATGTTTCTCCCTCCTCCAATAAATCGGGCCGTAAGGCGCGGGCTCTACCCAGGTACACGGGCCGGACCTGGTCAGAAGACAGGTCGGTGTTCCAGACTACCAACACCCGGATGCAGCGTGGTAGACTGCCCGCGACCACCATCTCCTGCATGCACATCAGTGGTGTGTTCATCCAGCCCATCTCACGGGCGGCGCGTGCCGGGTAGGCCGCGTCCAGATCGGGCGTGGCGGTGAAGATCACGCTGACCACGTCCTCGACCAGCAAGTCGTTGGCGGCGACGATCCGCTCCAATAACTCGCGCGTCGCCGTGATGATGGCGGCGGCATCGTTGATGTCCACGCCAGTAGCGCCACGAATGCCGCGACAGATCATCTTCCTCATCCTCCCTATAGGTATAACAAAAAACGTGGAGCGGGTTGCTCCACGTCTTTGCGTCGTTCTCGTCAGCCTTGTTGCCTGTCCTACGCCGACTTCCTCCCATCGTGAAGCAATCGTCTCGCAGACGGAGTAAAATACCGGAAGCAAGGATAGGTAAAGTTGATTTTACACTGCCGATACATCATCTACGTAATCCCATCCAGTAGAATCGACGAGGACCGACACAGTTAGAGTTCTCGGTCAGATGTGATAATACCCGCTTCTGCCTGATTTGTCAAGTCAGGGTCAGTTGCCACGTGACGCGCCCAGGCCATTCCATCGAATGGTTCTGACCCGCTTGACGCCACCGGATTATTGTGGTACTATGTAAAGTGTATAGTAACTCGGCTGGTGTGGCACAGACAAAGGAGGTAGCCCAATGGAGAAAACCCGACGCTCCCTGTTTCTGGGTATGATAAGCCTGCTGATCGTGCTCGGCTTGCTGACTGGCTGTTACCGACCAGCCGCCTCCGACGTAACAGAGACGCCGGCAGACGGCGCAGAGGCTACCTTGTCAGATGACGGGATGGTGGCTACCGCGGCTGCGGAGTCGACACGGGTAGCCCAGACGGGAGAGGAATCCCCGACGGCGGAATTGCCCACCGAATCGCCCACTGAGCAACCCGCCGAGCCGACCCCCACACAGACCCAGCCCTCGGCGACCACGGCACCCACTCCTATCCCCTCTACGCCGGTTCCCACCACGCCCGCGCCGACTCAGACGCCATCACCTACAGGCAGTGTTACGCACGTGATCCAGCAGGGAGAGAATCTGTTTCGCATCGCGCTGCGCTACGGCACAACGGTGCAGGCGATTACCAGTGCCAACGGTATTGCCAATCCGTCCATCATTCACGTCGGACAGACGTTGACTATCCCCTCATCAGGTACTGAACCGCCCTCGCCGCCCGCAGGCGATACCACCTACACGGTACAACCTGGCGACAATCTATTCCGCATCGCGTTGCGTTACAACATAAGTTATCTGTACCTGGCGCAGTACAACGGCATCGCCAGCCCGTCTAACATCTACGTCGGGCAGGTTCTGCGTATCCCACCGCATTAGTATCCACCACAGCGATTGTGGTGGCTCGTAATGACGTTCAGTCGCTCACTGCGCGGGGAAAGCGACTAAAAGTCGCCAACACAAATCTATCAAATAGTTGCGCCAGCGAAAAATCGAGAAGAGACAGGGGCCGCGGGGTATCCCACGGCCCCTTGCTCATCAGATTCATCAGAGACGATCAAGAGATGATCACCAGCCGGAAGAATGACAAGGTCCGATACGTGCGGGCGCTGCAGAGCCGGCGGCGCGTTCGCCAGCGTGAGCGGCGCTTTGTCTTCGAGGGAATACGGCTCGTCGAGGAGACTGTCCGCGCTGGCATTCCCCCTGCTTTCGTTTTCTGCACCGCATCGGTAGAAACCGACGAGCGGGGCGGCAGGCTGCTGGCGTCACTGCGCGAGATGAACGTCCCCTGTTACACCGTGGGCGAGCCGGTCATGGCTGTCTGCTCCGACACTGAGACCCCCCAGGGCATCTTGGCCGTGCTTCCCATCCCAGATCTACCCCGCCCGGAGCATCCCACCCTCACACTCATCCTCGACCGCGTGCGAGACCCTGGCAACCTGGGTGCCATCCTACGCACGGCGCTTGCGGCGGGGGTGGATCAGGTGCTACTAGCGCCCGGCACGGTGGACGCCAGCAACCCCAAGGTGGTGCGGGCTGCCGCGGGAGCACACCTGCGCCTCCCGGTGGCAACGCTCAAGTGGAAGGCCATTGCCGAGGCAGTGACCGGCTGCGACGTGTGGATGGCAGCGGCTGGCGGCGAGACGGTCTACACAGCGGTGGACTGGACACAACCAGTGGCGCTCATCGTAGGGGGCGAAGCGACCGGCGTGGGGGAACGAGCCCAGGCACTCGCGCAAGGACAGGTCTCTATCCCTATGGCAGCAGGAGTCGAGTCACTCAACGCGGCAATAGCGACGGCGGTGTTCCTCTTCGAGGCAGTGCGGCGGAGAACGGCGAAGGGGCACGTGGCTTGACAAAAAGGCGCTTTGGCAGCATAATATAATCTCCAACCGATCATCAGAAAGGCTGTGACGGAGAGGAGTAGGCGGAGGGATGCCGCCAGGGAGGCAGGGTCATGGACTGAGAGCCCTGCCCGGAGGAAGTCCGCTGAAGTTCGCTCCCGAGCCGACGGGTGAACCCGGATATCCGGCAAGTAACCCTCTCCGCAGGCCCAGCGTTAACGGGGCAGCCGGTCGCGCTCATAGGCGCCGCCGGTGGAACGAGTGGGCTCCGTCAGGAGCCAAGTGGGGTGGTACCACGGGAGTGTTGCGCTCTCGTCCTCAGGGACGGGGGCGTTTGTCGTTCTGGACACTCGGTGCTGGATACTGCTGGATACTTGATGAGGAGTATAGCCGATGCTTGATCAATTAAGACAATTGGAAGAAGAAGCCCTTGTCGCGTTGGAGGAGGTAGAGGACAGTGAGACACTGGCTGCCTGGCACAGGCACTACCTGGGCAAGAAAGGCGCGCTGACGCAACTGTTGCGCTCCGTCGGGGAACTGCCCAAGGAGGAGCGCCCGGCCTTCGGACGAGCCGCCAATCAGACCAAGACGGCACTGGAGGCAGCCTACGAAGCCCGCTCTGAGACGCTGCATCAGGAAGAAATGCGGCGCGAGTTGGAAAAAGGCACTCTTGACGTCACTCTGCCAGGCCGTCCCACCGGCCCCGGTCATCTGCACATCACCACCCAGACTTTGCGCCAGATTTACGCCATCTTCGCCGAGATGGGCTTCCAGGTCTACGAAGCCCCCGACGTCGAGAGCGACGAACTGAACTTCGGGCTGCTCAACATGCCACCCCATCACCCGGCCCGCGATATGTGGGACACCTTCTGGATCAACGACGAAATCCTGCTGCGCACGCACACCTCGCCGGGGCAGATCCGGGTGATGCGCGAGCGCTATCCGGAGCCCATCCGCGTCATCCTGCCCGGCAAATGCTACCGCTATGAGCAGATCACCGCCCGCTCCGAGCACCAATTCTACCAGGTGGAAGGACTGGCGGTGGGGCACGGCATTACGATGACTGACCTGATCGGCACGCTGACCGAGTTTGCGCGGCGGCTCTACGGGCCAGAGCGGAGCATCCGCATCCGGGGCTCCTACTTCCCCTTCACCGAGCCCCGCATTGAGGCCGACATGGACTGCATCCTCTGCGGTGGGGAGGGCTGCCGGGTTTGCAAATACTCCGGCTGGCTGGAGATCGCCGGGGCGGGGATGGTGCACCCGGTCGTGCTGCAAAACGGCGGTTACGACGCCGACGAGTGGAGTGGCTTTGCCTTTGGGATGGGTGTCGAGCGGCCCGCGATGCTCAAGTACAGCATTGACGATATCCGCTTGTTCTACGGGAACGACTTGCGGTTCCTGCGGCAATTCTGAGGGAGAGTAGAGATTCAAATGTCTGGCCAAAGGTTGCCCCTGGAACACAGTGATCTACTGTGCTTGTTTATCATCGTGATCCTGGCAGCCTTGTTCCTGTCGCCAGCCCTGCAGCCGGGCTATACGCTTCTGCCCTTGGGGATAGAGGGTGGGATTGCTCCCTGGCACAAGCAGGTAACCCAGCAAGCCAAAAATCTTCTCCTCAGTGATCCCTTCTATACTTTCTATCCCCGGCGCTATTTCTTCACCACCTCGCTTCGACACGGGGTCTACCCCCTGTGGAATCCTTACGTCTTCGCTGGTCACCCTGTGGTGGGTGACACGGCAGCTCAGACCTTCTATCCACCCA
This sequence comes from Anaerolineae bacterium, assembly GCA_030612185.1. Next base: position 4,611 of record JAUWOI010000098.1, on the reverse strand, counting down.
ACCTGGTAGCGGCGCTGTTTCTGTCTGCGGCACGAGCATTGCCCATACTGGCCTGGTTCCATCTTATCCTCACGGGCTTTTCAATGTTTGCCTTTCTGCGTCTCCTTCACCTCCAGCCAGGAACTGCGCTCTTTGGCACGGTGGCCTGGATGCTGAATGGCAACACGGTTGTCTGGCTCGAAAACCCACACCGTCTTAGCACGCTTGCATGGATACCTGCCATCTTTCTGTTTTATGAACTGGCGCTACAAAGGCACCAGACTTGGCCGGGGGTTGTGAGCGGCTTCCTCTACGGCTTCTCTATTCTAGGCGGACACACCCAGCACGCTTTGGGTCTTGGGTTATCTCTCTCAGCCTATGCTCTCTTTCGAACAGTCTCTCTTTCTCTGAGAGAGAGACGTCCCGTGTGGCGCCCTGTGGTCGCAGCGGCTATGGTAGGGCTTTTTGGGGTCGGTGTCGGGGCAGTTCAACTGCTTCCCACACTTCAACTCGCCAGGATGAGCCACCGGCACGTGATGAGTATAGAACAATTCCTGGTCACCAGATGGCCTCTCAAGCACATCGTTGGCCTGTGGATTCCAGATTTCTACGGCAACCCAGTCCGCTTTCCGTATTGGGGAGATAGAAACTATACCGAAGTGACCGCCTACTACGGTGCGCTTACCTTCCCACTCTCTCTAGCCGCGTTGGTATGGTCCCGGCACCCTAAGGGCAGATTCTTCAGCATTGCCCTTCTGCTCAACCTGCTCGTCACTCTGGGAACACCCGCAGTCTGGCTGGTGCTTTGGTTGCCGTGGACCCGCTACTTTCGGCTGATCAGCCTGATAGCCTATCTACCCTTCTTCGGCGGTGTGGCGGCCGCCTTTGGGCTGGAGGCAGCGACCAGGGTGGACAGCCAGCGATGGAAGATATGGGCGACCTTCCTGCTAGCGCTTGGCGGACTTGTAGTGACCACGGTGATTGTTGCTGTAGACAATGCAGGTGAGGTCAGCGCCCACTGGACGGAGATCAATCCATACCTATGGCGCACTGGAGCAATCTGGCTGATCGGCCTGGTAGGCCTGCTGCTGGTACGTCGGTGGCCTGTTCTAGTCACCTCACTACTGGTGTTGCTATTGGCGATTGACCTAATCCAGTGGGGAATGCCATTCAATCCTGCCAACTCGCTTGATATCCTCTACCCGGATAACGAGGTGACGGATTGGCTCCGACAAGACTCTTCCCTATATCGTGTTCTACCTCTGCAAACCGATAGGGTGATTTTCGGCCCCAACGTTCTGTCTGTATTCGGCCTCCACGAGACCGGTGGGTATTCGTCACTGATGATAGAGCGGTACAAAGAGTTAGTCAAGGCCATTGACAGTGAGGTGTCCATCTGGTGGATGCGGCCTAATAGCAATATGCTGGTCAACAGCCGTTTCGACCCGCTCTTCAGCCTGCTTAACGTCAAGTACATATTGACCTCCCATCAACTAGAACAGCCTTTGATCTCGGTTGATGCAGCATTCCCAGGCTGCGTGGAGCCCGGATTGTCTCTGAAAGCAGGAAGCCGAAGCACGCAAACGTTCCGTGCCCTCTATCCAGGTCTCAATCGAGTAGATGTAGAGTTCGTGCGCACAAGCGATCCGGTCGCTCAGTCGGTTCGTTTCCTTCTGTGGAGGGACCGGCAAGAAGGAGATTTGGTAGCTGACATCACGGCAGATGGAGAGAATCTGCTAGAGCGGGGCCTGCTTGTCTTTTTCTTCGCCCCCGTTGCAGATTCATCCGGACAGACCTTTGTTTGGGCATTAGAAACCGAGGGGGAGGGCAATATCACTGTCTGTCAGGCTGAGGGAGAGCCGTCAGGCCAACCAGCCTTCAAGGCGTACAGTACCCAACTGCAATTGGCGGACATTCGTCAGGGGGTATGGATCTACGAAAACCCCAACGTCTTGCCCAGGGCATATATTGTTCACAAGGTAGAAATCGCACCCGACTCAGCGGTGCTTGAGAGGTTGATTTCCTCCGACTTCAACGTCTGGACCACGGTACTGATTGGAGAGCCGCTATTACCCGAACAGATGGCTGCACTGGAGGTAGCACCTTTGCGCTCAGACTCGACGGTCCGTATAACCCACTATGGTTTGCACCGGGTTGAAGTAGAGGCGGAGATGACATCTCCGGGTCTGTTGGTTCTTAGCGATGCATACTACCCCGGATGGGAGATAACGGTGGATAACGTGCCGGCCTCACTGCTGCGGGTGAACTATGCCCTGAGGGGCGTCTATCTGCCAGCTGGGACACACCATGTAGTATTTCGCTTCATCCCTAGGGTCTTTTACGTTGGCCTGATTTTGACCGGCGTAACCTTAGCCTGCGGCGCTGGCATCAGCCTATGGGAGGTTCGCTACCAGGCCAAAAAGGCAAAGATCCCCAACTTCACGCATCGGGTAGATCGTTCGGATAAGGAGACAAGTTAATGAGAGTACCTATCAGTTGGCTAAAAGACTACGTGAACATCACCATATCCATCCCCGAACTGGCTGAGCGGCTGACGCTGGCCGGGCTGGAGGTGGAGATGATCGAGTACATCGGCCTGCCGGAGGCCGAATTGCCCTGGGACGCGGAGAAGATCGTCGTGGGAGAACTTCGCGCTGTGCGTTTTCACCCCAACGCCGACCGGCTTGTTCTGGCCGAGGTGGAGTACGGCGGTCCGGAGACAGAGGTCGTCGTGGCGGGACCCCCCAGCCTGCTGGAGATGCGGGGTCAGTCCGATCTCCATCTCAAAGTGGCATTCGCGATGGAGGGAGTCCGCCTCTACGACGGCCATGCTGAGGGTTGGCGCGTCAGGAAACTAAAAAAGACCAATATCCGTGGCGTCCCCTCCCGGGCCATGGTCTGCTCGGAGAAAGAACTGGGCCTTTCCGACGAGCACATGGACATCATCTACCTGCCCGACGATGCGCCTGTCGGCACACCGCTGGCCGATTACTTGGGCGACGCGGTGTTGGAGTTCGACATCAAAGGGCCATTCGCTCACCTGTACTCGGTCTTCGGCGTCGCGCGCGAGGTGGCGGCGCTGCTGGGCGTGCCGCTCAAGAGAAGTGTGCACGAGGTGCTGGAGCGCCGTCCGGCAGAATTGACCCCCACGCCGGATTTTCTAGTCCTGGAGATCGCCGACCCCGACCTATGCCCGCGCTACTCGGCGGCCTTCATCCGGGGCGTGAAGGTGGGGACCGCTCCCTTCTGGATGCAGATGCGGCTGCGCCGTGCCGGGATGCGCCCCATTAACAACATCGTGGACATTACCAACTACGTGATGCTGGAGTTGGGACAACCGCTACACGCTTTCGACTACCACCTGCTGCGCCCCAGGCCTGCCCTGAGCAATGCCGACGGGCCTGCCCTGAGCAATGCCGAAGGGCCAGGCGACGACCGCCCGGCAATCATCGTGCGCCGCGCCCACCCCGGCGAGCAGATGGCGACGCTCGATGGGGAATTGCACACCTTCGACGAGGAGATGCTGCTCATCACCGACGGAGGTGGCCCCGTGGCCGTGGCCGGCGTGATGGGTGGCCTGGAAAGCGAGGTCACCGAGGCGACGACCGACGTCCTCCTGGAATCGGCCAACTTCCACTTCCTCAGCGTCCGCCGCACCTCCCGCTTGCTGGGACTGGCGAGCGACGCGAGCCAGCGATTCGGGCGGCGGGTGGACCCGGAGATGACGGTCGAGGCGGCGGCGCGGGCGGCGCACCTGATGGCGGAACTGGGCGGCGGCGCTGTTGTCCCAGCCATCGGCGACCTGTACCCTGGCCGCCAACCGCAGCGGGTGATCGAACTTGATCCGGCCTACGTCACCCGTGTCCTGGGCATTGAGGTGCCGACCGACGAGATCGTGCGCACCCTCACCTCCCTGGAATTCCAGGTAATCTCTTCCTCATCTACCCATTCCTCATCTACTCATCTGCTCGTCACCATCCCCTCCCACCGCCCCGCCGTAACACTTCCCGGGGACCTGACCGAGGAGGTGGGGCGCATCTGGGGATACGACCGCTTCCCGACGACACTCATGCGCGACGAACTGCCTCCGCAGCGAGCCAACCCGCGCCTGGAAGGGGCCGAGCGAGTGCGTGACCTTCTGATCGGCTGTGGGTTGGACGAAGTCATCACCTATTCGATGGTAGACATTGAGGACGAGGGGAATTTGTGGCCCCAGGGATCACAGTTCGATCTGGGCAACTACTTGCGCGTGCGCAACCCCTTATCTGCGGAGCGGGCCTACCTGCGGCAGACGTTGCTGCCCTCCCTGCTCAACACCACCCGCGAGAACCTGCGCTTTCTCGATCGCGTGTCCATCTTCGAGGTCGGCGCGGTTTACCTGCCGGTGGAGGGGCAAACGCTACCTAACGAGCCCTATCGCCTGTGCATTGTGACGACTGGCCCACGAGATGCCCGCTCTTGGATGGCGGGACAGGACCGTACACAGGTGGATTTCTACGACCTCAAGGGAGTGGTGGAGATGTTACGGCCCGGACTGGGGCTGAAGGGGACGTTCGAACCTGGCAAGCACCCCGCCTTCCATCCGGGCCGGTGTGCGCAGGTAAGCGTCGGGGAGGACGTGGTGGGCGTGAT
>JAUWOI010000346.1 GCA_030612185.1 Anaerolineae bacterium | reverse complement strand
GCAGATATGTCTCGTGCGCGACGTGCGGGCGCTGCTGGGGGTCACGCCGGGGGCCTTCATCGAGTTCGGGCCGATGGTCGGGGCAATCGTGCTCATCCTGGCCCCACTATGCCTCCTGGTGGGCTTTCTGTTCACGCTGGGAGCGCGGCTGACCGTCGAGCAAGGCGGCGCTACAGGCCAGGCCTACGTCTGGGAGAGCGCCGGCGCCGTCGCCGGCGGCACGCTCTTCAGTTTCCTCCTCATCCGCTACCTGGACCCCTTCCAGGCCGCCCTGCTCGTCAGCGCAGTCAACCTGACCATCGCCCTCCTGATCTACCTATCCATTCGTCACTCCACTCCCACTCCCACACTCCCACACCCCCTTACTCTCTTGCTCCTCGGCTTCCTAGCCCTCTTGCTCCTTTGTTCCCTCCCCCTGGGCCCCTCCCTCCACCACCCCCCCCTCCACTGGCAGTGGTCCGATCTGGCCTTCGCTGCCGACTCCCCCTATGGCCGCCTCATCATCCAGGCCCGCGACGGTCAGCGCGTGTTCTACGAAAATGGCCTGCTGGCCTTCGAGACGCAGGGGACATTCCCCGAGGAGGTGGCCCACTTCCCCCTGCTGGCGCATCCCGACCCGCAGAGCGTACTCCTCGTCGGCGGGGGCGTGGCCGGCGATGTGCGTGAGATCCTCAAGCACCCCACTGCCCGCGTGACCTACGTCGAACTCGACCCGCTGCTGATCGAGGCGGCACAGGCTCACCTGCCCCCAGAGGACGCTGCCGTCCTGAGTGATCCCCGCGTCACGCTGATCCTCACCGATGGGCGACTGCACATCAAGAAGTGTGCTGAACCTGTAGAAGGAACGGCCCGTTGCACCTTCGACGTCGTCATTCTCGACCTACCTGAACCGGCCACCGGCGCGATCAATCGCTTCTACACCCGCGAGTTCTTTGGGGAAGTGCGGGCGGTGCTCAACCCCGGCGGCATCTTCGCGCTGGGGCTGCCCTCGGCGGAGAACTACTGGTCGCCTGAACTGGCGCGGCGCAACGGCAGCGTCTACCACACGCTGCGGGCAGTGTTCCCGGAGATACTCGTGCTCCCCGGCGAACACAACTTCTTCCTCGCCTCCGGCGTACCCCTGGAAGCCGACTTCACCGTACTGGCGGGCCGGCTGGCCGACCGTGGCATCGAGACCCGCTGGGTGACGCCGGAGTACATCGAGTACGTCTTCACCACCGACCGCTTCGCTCAGGTGCAGGCGGAACTGGCGGCGACTACAGGGGTGCGGCTCAACGAGGACCTGAGGCCAGTATGCTACTACTACGACCTGGCGCTGTGGCTCTCGCGCTTCTACCCTTCGACAAACTCAGGACGGGTTCCTAACCTGCGTGGTGCCTTCGAGGACGCGGGCCTGGTCAATCTGTGGTGGGTAGCCGCACCGCTGATACTGATCGTGCTGCTCGTGCGCTGGCGGCGGGCATGGGCCGTCCCGTTCGCCATCGCTGGCATCGGCCTGGCGGAGATGACGCTGGAGGTGGTGATTCTCTTCGCCTTCCAGGTGTTGCACGGCACCGTCTACGCCGAGGTCAGCCTGATCGTGACGGCTTTTATGGCCGGGCTGGCGCTGGGGGGCGCGGCGAGCAATCAGTGGTTAGCAGTTAGCAGTCAGCGGTCAGCGGGTGGCGGCTGGGGAGCCAGGCGGGCGTTGATCGCGGTACAGGCGGCTGTTGCCATCTACAGCGGTGTCTTTCCGCTTGTCCTCTCGTTGCCCATTCCTGCCCCGGCGCTGGTATTCCCGCTGCTGGCGCTGCTGGCGGGCACGCTCACGGGGATGGCCTTCCCGCTGGCGGTGGCCCTGACACGAGGGAGCGCCGGTCGCGTGGCTGGTATGCTCTACGGGGCCGACCTGGTGGGTGGCTGCGTGGGGGCGCTGTTGGCCGCTGTGCTCCTCGTGCCGGTGCTCGGCATCCCGCAGACATGCGCGGCGGTGGCGCTGGTCGGGCTGGCGGGGCTGCTGGTGCTCGTGTGACTAGACTATCAGTATCAGACCCGTCACCACTAAGATGGCGGCTACTATCTTCCTGAACAGCACATCGTTTATGCGTGTCTGCAACCGCGAGCCAGCGAAAATGCCGGCCACCAGGAACGGTGTCATCAGCAGCGCGAAACGCAGCACTTCGCCGGTGATGAGTCCATTGGCCGTGAAAAGCACCATCTTGTAGCAAGCGTCGGCGAAGAAGATAGAGTAGAGCGTGGCGCGGAAGACCTGCTTCTTTTCTTCGAGCACGTGGGAAAGGTAGATAATGATCGGCGGCCCGTTGACGCTGAACATCGCGCCCAGCGCCCCGCCCAGGAAGCCGCTGAGGGGAGCCAGGTAGGGCATCATCCGGTTGTGCGTCGTTGGGTTGATGGGACGCTGCTTGCGGAATAGCATCAACAATGCCCACCCGGTCACCAGCAGACCCAGGATACGCTTGAGAAGGTCGTGACCGAAGGAGAGCAATACCCACGTGCCGATGGCAGTCCCCACCAGCAACCCGCTCAGGAGCAAGAGAAGCAGCCGGCGGTGGGTGGAGCGGTAGTTGGACGCAACGAGAATGACGCCGGACGTGAGGTCAAAGAGCAGAAAGACAGGCGTGATGAACTTGACGTCGAGGAAAAACATCAGCAGCGGGACGGCAAACAACGCGCTGCCAAAGCCGGAGACGCTCTTGACGAGGTGCCCGCCGAAGATGATCAAGCCAGCCAAGAGGACAACGCCGATTCCGGTAGGGGTCATCGTGAGTCCTCATTCCCTCCTGTACAATGCTGTCCGTGCTTTCTCCAACTCTCCTTCCACTCCCAGTTCTTCGAATATCTGGACGGCTTTCTGCAATTGCTCCCGCCCTTCCTCCAACCCCATTGCTGAGAGCGTGAGCCCCAGTTCATAGTGACTCCTCCCCAACTCAAGTCTATTTTCCATCGTCATCAGTGTCTCAACACTGTCTTGCAGGTGGTGCCCGGCCTCCTCTAGTCTGCCAGCGACGCGGTGTATCTGGCCCAACACTCGATAGGCTATCCCCTCATATTCCCGGTTGCCGATCTCCCGTGCAATTTTCAGGGAGAGTTGGCAGTATTCCAGAGCCTCATCCCTAGCGTTCAACTCCAACTCGACCTCGGCGAGCAGTCTATATGCGTCACTCAAGGTCATCTTATCACCAATTTCCGTGAATAGTCTGATGGCTTCCTGGAGGTAGTGCAAGGCTTGCTGGCGATCCCCCAGACTGTGATGAACCTCTCCCAGGTTGTTGTAGGTATCGGCGATCCCCTGCAAGTCTCCTATCTCGCTCCTGATCTCCAGACTCCTCTCGTAATACCCTACGGCATGCGAGTAATCACCCAGGATGTAACAGATGCCTCCCAGGTTGTTGTAGCACATTGCTGTTCCATAAGTGTCGCCGATTTTCCGGCTTATCTCCAGGCTCTTCCGGAAATACTGGGCTGCTAGACTGTAATCGCTTTGGCTGCAGTACACAACTGCCAGGTTGTTATAGGACCCGCTCATTCCGTCAAGGTCCCCAATGCTTTCCCTCATCTCAATGCACGTCTGGAAATGCGCGATCGCCTGGGCATAATCACCCGTTCGCAGATAGATCGAACCCAAGGTATGTTGTAGTTCATCTCTAACGCGGTGGCTTTTTTCGTCGCAGGACAGGCTCTCTGCTATATCCAGCCCTTGTGCACATAACCGCAGCGCTTCCTCGTAGTCTCCCCGCTGCACCGCGATCCACCCCATATCGTTGTATATGCGGGCCATCTCCGGCGTCCCCTGCTTTTCATCGAGGGCAGTTCGGGCCAGGTCAAGACAATGTTTGGCCTCGTCGTATCGCCCCTGTAGCTCCCAGGTCTTGGCCGTCTTACGCCGTATGTCAGCCACCTGGGCAGCGGTGGGGGGATAATGCTCTAGTGCATCCCCATAACTCTCCAACGCCTTCTCGTATTGCCCTATGAGCCGATAGACGTCGCCCAGGGATTCGTGGACCCGAAGTACTCCCTCCCCGTCAAACTCCATAGATAGGGCCTGGTTGTAGTGGGCAATAGCCGCCTCGTTCGCGTATTTGTCCTTGGCCTTATCCCCCGCCTTAAGCAGGTAGTGCCAGCTTTTCTCCTGATCGCCGCTCCGGCAGTAGTGATGTGCCAGAAGTTCGTAATACTCCCCCAGACTATCCACATACGTTCGCTCCAGATATTCCCCCAGCCGGTGATGCAACTCCCGCCGATGGGCAAACAATAGGCTCTCGTAGGCCACCTCCCGGGTGATGATGTGCTTGAAGATATACTCCCAGTCCGGGGCTGGCCTGTCCAACGGTGTCAAGTCCAGTTTGCTCAGCCCCTCCAGGTTTTCCCACAGTTTCTCCGGGGTGACCTCTACCGGATAAATCTCCTGTAACGTCCAATACTTAAACGTCCTCCCGATGACCGAGGCCACCTTCACCGTCAACTTGCTACTCTCATCCAGCCGGTCAATGCGGCTCATCACCAACGTCTGGAGGCTGTCGGGGATTTCCACCTGCGATAGGTCCCCTACCAAATCATATCCCTCTCCCTTCTCCTTTGGCACGAGATATCCTCTATCAACCAGCGAGTTGATCACCTCCTCTACGAAGAAAGGATTGATCCGCGCTTCGCCCCGCAATACCCGCTCTCGTAACGGCGCTGGCACTTCTGCCGTGCCCAATTTGAGTTTCACCAATCTTAGGGCGTCTTCCGCCGGCAGGTCCGTAAGCATTATCTGGTGGCAATAGTCATATCGCTTCCATTCCGTCAACTCGATGGTAGGCCGGTGAAGAGCCACCAGCAGGATGCGATAGTCGGCGATGTTGCGGGCCACGTAGTTCAACATCTCCAACGAAATGGCATCAATCCAGTGCACATCCTCGAACACGATCAGGAACAGCGGCACCTGTTGCGCCTGATGTCGCAACAGACTCAAAGCGATCTCAGATGTTCGCTGCTTTCGCAATTGCGCATCCAATGAGGACGTCAACCCGTTGTCGGGCACCGGCAACCCCAGAAGTTGCCCCACCAACGGAATCCAATCCTCGAGCGCAGGGTCGGCTTCTACCATCTTCTGTTCTATCCTGCGCACCTTTTTGCCGTACTTCTCTCCCTCCTCTACGCCCAGACCGAAGAAGGAAGTGAAAAGATCTATCCATGACAGGTAAGGTGATAAAGAACCGTAGGAAAGGCAGTCCCCTCCCACCCCGTAC
>JAUWOI010000487.1 GCA_030612185.1 Anaerolineae bacterium | reverse complement strand
TTCCTCCCGCCGCTGCTGCTCAATGGCGGCCTCCTGGGCTCGCTGCGGGGCCATCCGCTCCTCAATCTCGGCCATTGTGACCCGGAACAGGTCGTCGGTCTGGGGCAAGTGGGCGATGTGATGAACGTAGGTTGAGACGATGGGCGCTTCTGCCGCCGGCATTTGCCGGGTGCGTCCTTTGGCAGGCTGGCCGGGGCTAAGCAGTGCCTCACGCATCTGGGCGGAGGACTGGTAGCGGTCGGCCGGGTTGTAGGCGAGGGCGGTCATGATGACCTGCTCGATCCCTTCGGAGAGACGAGGGTTGAGTTTGCGCGGGCGGGCTTGGCCGAAGGAGAAGGGAGGTTCCTCCTGCGGGTCGCGTCCGGTCAGGAGATGGTGCATCGTTGCACCCAGAGCGTAGATGTCGGAACGGGCATCGCACTGGCCACCTCCCTGGTACTGCTCCGGCGGGGCGTAGCCACTCGTGCCCATCTTGAGCGTATCGGTCTTCTTGGAGGGATCGAAGTAGCGAGCGATGCCGAAGTCAATCAGCTTAAGCGTCCCATCCCTGTCCACAATGATGTTGCTGGCCTTGAGATCGCGGTAGATGACCGGTGGATCCTGAGAGTGCAGGTACTCCAGCGCGTCGCATACCTGGAGTGCCCATTCGATGACCTCTTTCTCCTTGAAAGGGCGGTTGCGTCGTTTCTCAATGTGCTCTTGCAGGGTCTGGCCTTCCAGATATTCCATGACCAGGTAATGGCGTCCGCCCTCAGGGAAGTGGTCAATCACGCGAGGGAGGTTGGAATGTTGGAGGCGGGCCAGGAGTTCGGCTTCACGGGCGAATGCCTGAACGGCCGGGAGACGGTCGGTGGCGGGAAGCAGTTCCTCGCGCATCTCTTTGACAGCCCAGACCTTGCCGGGGAAGCGCAGGTCCTCGGCCTGGTAGATGGTCGCCATACCACCCTGCCCGATCATCTTGATAATGCGGTAACGCTTCTGGAGCAGGGTGTTGACTGGCAGGGGGCCGGTGCCCAGCGGGCGTCGCAGCGCGGCCCCACAACGGTTGCAGTACTGGGCGTCATCGCGGTTCTCCGCTCTACATTGAGGGCAGGTGGCCATAGTGTTCTCCTCCGTTGCTCCCGATTGCTCGTTGCTCGGTACTGGTTACTTGATGCTGCATGCTCGGCGACAGGCAACGCGGACGGGGCAGACTTCACAGGACGGAAGCCCCCCGTCACGCCTCACGCAACGCGCACCACGTAACACGCGATACGTCTTACGGCTTCACGCTGAATAGAAATTGAGTTTCACCCGCCCGAACCGCACCTCGTCACCGCTGTTGAGCGGGTGGGGCTGGGCCGGCGTCAACCTCTGCTGGTTGACGTAGGTGTAGTTGGTGCTGTTCAGGTCCTCGATGAAGACCTGGGCGCCCTGGACAAAGATGCGGGCATGCTTCCGGGAGACGCCCCCGTCGTCCCCGCCGTGGTCGGTCAGGTCAACCTCAGGGAAGAGGCCGCTGACCGGGTCCTCCCGCCCGACGATGATCTCGGTCCTGCCGGGCGGGAAGGGCAGCGTGGCATTGGTGCCCTGCACGACCAGACGACCCTGGACCGCAGCCCCGGCTGGATAGACTGGCGCGGGAGCAGGAACCACCGGCAGGGGCTGTACAGGTGGGGTTGACATGAGGGGTGGGGCCGGCGGCGCGGCTGCACCCACCGATGCGCCGCACATGTCGCAGAAACTGCTGCCTGGCTCCAGTTGAGCGCCACACCTGGGACAGACCGGCACGCCGAACGCTGCTGCTGGGGTTGGGGCTGCCGCCACAGGGGGAGATGGCGCAGGAGCAGCGGCGGCCTGCGGCGGCGAGACGGGGGCCGCCTGGCCCACCGCCGCGCCACAATTATCGCAGAAGGCCTCACCGGGCGTCACAGTCGCGCCACAGACGGGACAGGTAGTGGCTGTGGCCGTGGGGGTGGGTTGTGCCGGAACCACAGCCGGCACAGATACCGGCGGGGCTACTGCTCCCAACGCCGCACCACAATCGTCACAGAAGGCAGCCCCATCAGGCTGTTGCGAACTACAATTCGGACATATAGGCATGGCTTTCCTCCTTTATCTAACCTGCAATTTATTATCTGCAATCTGCTAATCTTCCAACTTCTGTGTTAACTTGCGCGTCTCGTAGCGCAGTTTTTTCGTGCCACGAGCAGAGAGGCCCTCGCCGCGCTCCAGCCGCTCAGCCTCATCCAGCGCGGTCTGGGCCAGTTCATCCTCGCCCAGGTCCAGCAGACGGGTAGCGGCGGCCCGCAATTTCTGCGTCGCACCAGCGATGTTGCCCACTGCCGCCTCGTCCAGTGCCCGCGTCTGCAACTTGTGCGCCGTCACTTTCTCGACGATGTTCATCACGTAGGGATTGATCTGCATCGCCTGGGCCGGGTCGGCCGTGAAGCCCAGGATGATGTCGGTCTTGGCCTTCTCACCTACCAGGCCGGTAGCGGCCACGTCGTAACTCACCTCGGCCTGGGCGATGCGGTAGGTGCCAGGCTGCCGCGGCGGGATGAGCATCTCTACCAGGCCGCTCTGCCCCTGCTCACGGTCCATGTCGCCCAGTGTGACCTGCACGTCGCGGTCCGAAAGGGCGCGGTGGCCCAGTTTGGCGATCAGCGGCGTCACCCGCCAGACGACACGGGGCATCACGCCACCCACCAGCCGCAGGACCATCTCCGCGTTCTGCACGACGGTGGCCTGGGCCGCTCGCACCTGGCGTTCGAACGTGCTCAGGATGGCGTCAGAGCGGCCCTCTGGGATGAAGTCGGAGGTGCCGCCGCTGGCCTGGGCGATGTCGTCCAGGAGTTGTTCATTCCACTCCTCGCCCAGTCCCAGCGCAGCGATGGGGATGCTCTGTCCTCCAGCCTCGGCGGCCAACTGGCGACACCCGTCCTCGTCGCCAAAGGTCTCGCCGTCGGTCAGGAGCAGCATACGGCTGACCCGGCCGGGGCCCAGCCCCTTCCGCAGTTCCTCCAGTCCCTTACGCATGCCGCGCGACATCTCGGTGCCACCACCATCGCGGATGCGCTCAATCTGGCGCTTCAGGCCCAGCGGGTCGGTCACCGGCTGGCTGGATGTGGTGACTTCAACCTTATCGTCAAAGATCACGATTGAGACTATGTCCTGCGGCCCCATCTGGTCAATGGACAGTTTGGCCGCTTCCTTGAGATTGGCCAGTTTACTCCCACTCATAGAGCCGCTGTGATCCAGCACCAGGCCAAAGTTGAGCGGCATCTGGATGTGGGCGACCGCACCGGTGGGCATAGCCTCAATGAGTACATACACCAACTGCTGGCCCCCGGTGGCGGGGAACGTGGTTTTGTTGGTCTGTACAGTTAACTGTACTTCTCCAGGCATAAAAAACCTCCTCGTTTCGAGTTGATCTCTCCTCCCATCCGTCACTGACGTATGAGGGGCTCTCTTCCTACGGTGGCGCCGACCTCCGCTGGGCCAGCAAGCCCGCTACCGCTGCTGCTATCATGCCAACGAATGCCATCCCCAGCCCGACAAGCGTGAGCCAGAAGCCGTATTCGATCTGGATCAGCATACCCAGGCCAAGATTATCAGGGGCGGAGCGGGCATTCTGGACGTTCAGAAAGAACGCGCAGGAGGGACAGCAACCACACAGCCCCGGCAGGGCGGCCAGCAGGGGCAGGA
>JAUWOI010000190.1 GCA_030612185.1 Anaerolineae bacterium | reverse complement strand
TTCACGTTCCGCCTGGCCACCCAGGACGACCTCCCGGCCCTGATGCGGCTTTACGATGACGCTGCCCAGAACCTCGCCATCTGCACCGTCCGCGACGAGGCAACCTGGCAATACCTGATGGCACACACGGACGGGACGGAGACCGAGTGCGAGAACTGGCTCATCCAGGATGCGGGTGGACAGATCGTCGGGTATATGCGTCTTCCGGAACACCACTTCGGCGAAGAATTGGTTGTGGGCGAAGTCTCGCGCCTGGGGTTTGAGGCGGCGTTGGCGACTCTGCAGCACCTCAAGATGTTGACCGTGGAGCGTGACAAGCCCGGCATCCGGCTCAACCTGCCCGCCAACTGCACTTTGATGCAACTAGCACGTTCGTTGGACGGTCACGACCTGGGTACCTACGCCTGGCAGATCCACGTTCCCGACGTCGCCGCGCTGCTGCGTGTGATGACGCCCGTGTTGGAGCGTCGGGTCGCCGGGTCGCCGTTCGCCAGGCTGACCCGAGACGTGCGGCTGAGCCTGTATCGCGAGACCCTCTCGCTGCGCTTCGTGGCGGGCAAACTGACCGAGGTCGCCAACCTGGGCTTTACCGGAGGCGAAAAGATCCATTTCCCCCCGTTACAGTTCATCCCGCTGGTGCTGGGGTACCGGACGGTGGAGGAGTTGCGCGCCGCCTACCCCGACGTGAGCGTTGCGCCGGCCTGGCGGCTGTTGGTGGATACGCTGTTTCCGAAAGTGGCGTCGTTCATCTACACCATCTACTGACGCAAGAACGACGCGCGTGCCTGTGACTCCTCACTTGACAACCATCTCAAAACCTGCTATAATGAATGTAAGTCGCTACTCGATATATCGAGGCACGTGATATGGACAAAAAGGAGCATACAATACATACGCAGGTGAAGCCCTCATCCTATCTGCCCCTCACCGAGCCAACGTTTTTTATCCTGCTCGGCCTTGCGCCGGAGAAAAAGCATGGCTATGCCATCCTGAAAGACGTGGAAGCCCTGAGCAACGGAAGCGTCAGGCTCAGCACCAGCACGTTATATGGCGCACTGGGCCGGCTGCTCGACCAGGGGCTGATCAAGCGCGTCCCGAATGACGAGGAGGAAAACACGGGTCCGGGTCTCCCACGCAAGGCGTATGTCTTGAGCGAAGCCGGCCGGCGGGTGCTTGGGGCGGAGACGAACCGCATGCGGGCGCTGGTTGCAGCGGCGCGACTGCGCCTGGGTGAGGAGTGCACATGAAGCATCGCGCGCAGATTCTGGTGCGGCTCTATGCCCGTTTGCTGGCCCTGTATCCCCGGCGGTACCGGGCGGACTACGGCGAAGAACTACAAACCGTCTTCAGCCTGGTGGTCAACGAGGCCGTCCAACGAGGCAGGTTCTCTGTCATCCGGCTGGGATGGCGCGAGTTGCGCGACTTGCCAGGGGCGGTGATCCGCGAATACCTTCGGGAAGGGAGGAAGAGGAAAATGGAAACATCAACAATCACACCAACAGGAGCCGAGCGCAGTTCGTGGGGTGAGACGCTGGCTGGACTATGGCCATTTCTGTTCTTGGGGCCGGTGTCGGTTATCATAATGTACATGACCGTACCCGCCTGGTTCCAGTACTCCGAGGACCCCAAGTACCTGTTGTTCATCGTCTTTGTCCTTTCGATGCTGGTTGGGTTAGGGGTGGGGTGGGCCAAAGGATGGCCGCGCTGGTCCTATCCATATCTCGGGTTTGCGATGATTGTTGGCGGTCTGGCGATAGGAGGCACTGTGTCCTCTATGGTGTTTACAGTAGGCCCCGAGTGGCCGGTACTGCCCCAGGTACTCATCGCGGTAGGGGTTTTTGGGCTGACAGTGGGGATTCTGACGCTGATCGCCCGCGCCTGGCGTCCCCTACATTCACTTTACCGGAGTATCCGGCAGGACTGGACACGGCTCTCTTTTGGCTTGTTCCCGGCCGTGTTGGTAATATTTGGTACGGTCGATCTTGATGAAGATCCCATCTTCACGCTCAATGTATTCGTGCCGAGCCTAATCGTGTTGGCCGGCGCGCTGGTCTACCTACACAGTACGACGAAGGCGCAGCGCGTCCTGGCTCTGCTGGTCAGTTTGACCCTGGCCGTGGCCGTGCGAGTCGTAGGTGGGAATATTTTCTATGCGACGTACTATGCGACGTATGGGGCGGTGGTGGGGGTAATCGTTTTCATCCCGGCGCTGTTAGAGCTTTTGCCCCGTCCGGCTAAATCCTTGCAGGCGGGATAGCCTGCCTTTGCTGGGCGCTACCAATATTGGGTAATGAAGAAGAAAGCAACTCTGCCTTGTTGCGTCTACGGGGAAAGCGGGATTGGCTCCCAGACGTGAAGCGCGGGGATGCGGGCAAAGTCCCGGTCGTGCGTCGCCAGGTGGCGCAGGCGGTGTCGCTGCATCACCGCTACGATGAGAGAGTCGTTGGTCAACAGGCCATACCGCTGGCGCACCTGCTTGCTGCGATGCAGGTGCTTGTAACTCACAGGCAAGATTTCGCCCCCCAGGTGATAGATCTTGCTGGCTACAGCCAGGTGTTGGCGCAGCCCCTTGACTGCTTCGGGATGTCGCTTCAGATAGTTGACCGTTTCGGACGAGGTGGCGAACCCCAGATTGGTACGGGCCTCATTGACCATAACACGGTGGATGGTCTCACTGGCAGCAATTGCCGAGGTGTAGCCCTCAATCTCGCGGCTGCCGCACTGCTCAAGGAAATCCCGGCACGGCGGTCCTAGTTTGGGGTGACCAGTGAAGTGCAGGACCAGAACTGAGGCGTCCACAAAGATGCGCGTGCCGGATGGAACGCAGGCCAGGTCTTTCATGGCTGCTCGTCTGCGTCGGCGTTTTCGTTCAAGAAGAACCAAACATTCTCCGGCGCCAAATCAGGGCTGGTGGCAATGTATAGTGCCTCGTCAGGGTCATCCACCTTGACCATGCCGTAGGATTCCCGAACAGCCTTCACGCGCGCCTCAATCATCTCCGGCGTTAATTCATCCGGCCACATTCCTTCTTGCTCCCAGGGGGAAAGTTTGGCCCACTCCCGCTCCCACTCCTCCTGCTCGCGCCAGAACTCTTCTTCCTCGCACCGCTGACGCCAGGCGGTGAACGCTTCGTACTCAGCGAAGGGCACCACAGCGGCCACAGATCGGCCTTTCCGTTCCAAGATGACCGTCTCCTGGCCTAGCGTGGCTTCGTCCAGCGATAGGGTATAGGGAGCCCGGGCCTCTTTCAAAATCACTGTACGGGGCATAACTTACCTCCTCCGTCACTTCGTGAACCAGTATAGCACACTCTCAACCGTTTGACAAAACTCCCCTTTTGTGGTAAACTTGCGCCCACTTAAGCGCAGGACTGAGGAACGATGAATCCCATCACAGTAAACGATATCCGACGACGAGCCCAAGGAGAGTCAGACTACCCGCCTGGATAGTTTCGTTTGGGCTGTATAACCAATAGGTGATCTAAAGCCAGCCCCCAGACGGGGGCTGGCTCTTTTTTTGCGCGATGGCTACCGGTTCATCGCGCTTTCGTATGCCGGGCAGAAAGCCCAACTATCTCAAGTTAGGAGAAGAATCAATGAAAGGCAAATTCAACAAAGTGGTCCTGGCCTACTCTGGCGGACTCGATACCTCGGTCATCGTGCCCTGGCTCAAGGAGAACTATGGTTGCGAGGTGATCACCTACACCGCCAACCTGGGACAGGGGGACGAGGAACTGGTCGGGCTGGAGGAGAAGGCCGTCGCCAGCGGGGCCAGCAAGGCATACATTATGGACCTGCGCGAGGAGTTTCTCACCGGGTACGCCTTCCCCACTATGCAGGCTGGCGCGATCTACGAGCGGCTGTATCTGCTGGGCACCTCGTTCGCGCGTCCCGTCACCGCCAAGCACATGGTGAAGATCGCCGAGCAGGAGGGGGCCGACGCCGTAGCCCACGGCTGCACCGGCAAAGGCAACGACCAGGTGCGCTTCGAGTTGACGGTCAAGGCACTCAACCCCACGCTCCAGGTCGTAGCCCCGTGGCGCGAGTGGGACATCCGCTCCCGCGAGGATGCGCTGGCTTATGCCCGCGCCCGCAATATCCCGGTGGCGGCGACTTCGAAGTCCATCTATAGCCGCGACCGTAATATCTGGCATATGAGCCACGAAGGTGGCATCCTGGAGGACCCCTGGGCTGAGCCGGAGGAGGAGATGTTCTGCGTCACTGTCGCTCCAGAGGCCGCGCCCGACGAGCCACTCTACCTGACACTCGACTTTGAGAAAGGCGTGCCGGTGGCGGTTGACGGCGAGGCTTTGGGGGCAGTAGAACTCCTCACCCGCCTCAACGAACTGGGCGGAGCCCACGGCGTCGGTCGCGCTGACCTGGTGGAGAACCGGCTGGTGGGTATGAAATCGCGAGGTGTGTACGAGACCCCCGGCGGCACCATTCTCTACACCGCCCACCAGGGTCTGGAGTCCATTTGCCTGGACAGAGACACTCTGCATCACAAGGAAGTGATGAGCCACCGCTACGCCGAACTGGTCTATTTTGGCAAGTGGTTCACTCCGCTGCACGAGGCGCTGTCCGCCTTCGTCGCCAAGACCCAGGAGCGGGTGACCGGCGCCGTGCGCGTGAAGTTATTCAAAGGCAACTGCGCCGTAGTGGGCCGCAAGTCGGTCTTCAGCCTCTACCGCGAGGACTTCGCCACCTTTGGCCAGGACGACGTCTATGACCAGGGCGACGCGGAAGGTTTCATCAACCTCTTTGGTCTACCGCTCAAGGTCAAGGCATTGATTGACATGGAGAACGGCGGGGCAGTGGAACTGGAGGCGCCCGACTACAGTGTGTTCAAGAGGGACTGAGTAAATCAGGGAGTAGGGAGTATGGCTCTTTGGGGGGGGCGTTTTGCGGGAGAGACCGACGAGTTGATGAGGCGCTTTGGCGACTCTATTGGCTTCGACCGGCGGATGTACGGGGCCGACGTGCGGGGCAGCATTGCCTATGCTGGTGCGCTGGCGCGGGCAGGGTTGATCACCAACGAGGAGCGTGACCAACTCATCGCCGGCCTGGAGCAGGTGCGCGCCGAATTCGACGCCGACACCTTCCAGATCGAACCCGGCGACGAGGACATCCACACCGCTGTCGAAAGGCGGCTGACCGAGTTGGCGGGGCCGGTGGCGGGAAAACTGCACACCGGCCGCTCCCGCAACGACCAGGTGACCACCGACCTGCGCCTCTACCTGCTGGACGAGATGGCCTCCCTGCGCGATTCGCTGCTCGAACTGCAAAAGGCCATCGTCGAGCAGGCCGAGGCTCACCTGGACGTGATCATGCCCGGCTACACCCACCTGCAACCGGCGCAACCGCTGCTCTTCAGCCACTGGCTGCTGTCCTTCTTCTGGAAGTTCCAGCGCGACCGCGAGCGACTGGCCGATGTGGCCCGGCGCACGCAGGTTTGCCCGCTGGGGGCGGGTGCGCTGGCCGGGAATCCGTTCAACATAGACCGCAGAGCCCTGGCCGCCGAACTGGGCTTCGCCGGCGTGAGTGAGAACAGCATAGACGCGGTGGAGGATCGGGACTATGTCGTCGAATTGCTGGCCTGGGCCGCCCTGGTGCAGGTGCACCTCAGTTGCCTGGCGGAGGATCTCATCCTATGGGCCAGCCGCGAGTTCGGCTTTGTAGAAGTGGATGACGCCTACTCTACTGGCTCCAGCCTGATGCCGCAGAAGAGGAACCCCGACGCGCTGGAACTGATGCGCGGCAAGAGCGGGCGGATCGTGGGTCACCTGGTGGGGTTGCTGACGATGTTAAAGGGGCTGCCCTCAGCCTACGACAAGGACCTGCAGGAGGACAAAGAGGCCATCTTCGACGCGATTGACACGCTGAAGATGGAACTACCCATCGCTGCGGGGGTGATCCGCACCCTGAAGGTGAATGCCGACCGGATGACCGCCGCCCTGGACAATGCGCTGCTGGCCACCGATCTGGCCGACTACCTGGTGCACAAGGGCGTGCCTTTCCGGGAGAGCCATCACATGGTGGGCCAGGCGGTCAGGCGGGCTGAGGAGTTGGGTGTGCCGCTGAAGGGTCTCGGATTGACCGAGTATCAGGCCATCCACCCGGCTTTCGCCGAGGATGTGTACGAAGTCTTTGACTTTCGGCGGTCGGTGGAGGCGCGGGGTGCGGAAGGGGGCACGGCACCAACGGCGGTGCGTGTCCAAATCGAGCGGGCCAAGAAAGCAATGAACAATGAACAATGAAACAATGAACAATGGCTCAATCGAGGTGATCGGTCTGTGTTTCCAGCAGGGCGAGGAAATCGCGGGGCGTCATCATGCGCACACGCTTGTATGTTCGCAGCACCAGCAAATCCTGGTCGCCGCTTACGATGAACCCGGCCCCGCCCTCGACCGCGCAGGCCACCACGGGGTCATCCTTTGGGTCGCGGGTGACACCAGGAAGGGTCAGCTCCCCCGGCGTGATCATCACTGGCCTCGTGTCGCTTCTCGCGCCTCCTCGACCAGCGCATCAATCACGTCAGGAGGCACATCGGGGTTGCGCTCGTGGGCCTGCCCGACCAACGTGTATACATTCTGCCGGGCCTCGGCGACTCGTAGTCGTGCTTCATCGCGGCTCACACCAGAGCGCGTTATGACCTGTTGGATCAACGCTTCGTCCCGCTCCAGTCGGCGTAATCGCTTCTGGGCGGCCACCAGGGCGCGATACTCGTCAATGTCCACGATGGCGACTTCGGGCTGGCCGTGCTGCGTGACCACCACCGGTGCATCGTGCCTTCGCACCTGGTCCAAAACTTCTCGCGTCCGGCGGGCCAGATATGTTTTCGTCACTGTGAGTTCTTCCACCGGCGTACCTCCGTGAACGTAAAATGAGTATTTCATGTATTATACACCATTTTCTTAGGCCAGACAAACGGTAATCAGAATCTCAGGAGGTGAAAATCATGGTCGAATGTCCCGAATGTGCAGCAGAATTGAACCTGGCTCCCGATATAGAGGTAGCGGAGATTGTGGTCTGCCCTGACTGCGGAGTCGAGTTGGAGGTGATGAGCCTGGCCCCCATCATGCTCGAGTTGGCCCCCGAGGTAGAAGAGGATTGGGGGGAGTAATGACCAATGACAAATGACAAATGACAAATGACAAATCGCAAATGAAGATTGGTGTGTTTTGTTCTCGAGTGCGGGTTGAGGAGAAGATGATCTTCGCCGCCCTGCGAGAGCGAGAGGTAGACTTCGAGCGGATTGACACGCGGAAAGTGGCCTTTGAACTGGGCAGCGACAGATTGGGCCGCACGAAGGAATTCGTTATTCGCAATTCGTTATTCGCAATTCGCTATGACGTGGTGCTCGTCCGCTGTCTGAGCCACTCGCGGGCTTATTACCTCACCCGCTGGTTGGATGGCCTGGGAGTACCGGCGGTCAGTCCCCACTGCACGGTATCTACCTGCGGAGACAAACTGCTCACCAGCGCTGCCTTGCAGGAGGCCGGGCTGCCCATCCCACGCACGGTGGTCGCTTTCACCCCCGAGGCGGCGCTGGAAGCCATCGAGGAGCGGGGCTACCCGGGGGTACGCAAGCCGGTGCACGGGTCGTGGGGGCGGCTGCTGGCCCGCGTCAACGACCGGGACGCGGCCGAGGCTATCCTGGAGCATAAGACTACCCTGGGCGGCTACGTCCACTCCGTCTTCTACATTCAGGAATACGTAGACAAGCCCGGCCGGGACATCCGTAC
>JAUWOI010000120.1 GCA_030612185.1 Anaerolineae bacterium | reverse complement strand
CATCAACGCCTCCCATCACCAGAGATATGTGGAGACAGTTATGCCATCAAACGGCCGATTTGTTAAGCAGTTACCAACTATGTATCTGCGTGATTCAAATGACGCACTTTGCTTCCCTACGGAGACAAAAAATCATTTATGCATCACACATGCATCACCGTCAGCGACCTGGAGCGGTCTATCGAGTTCTATCGCGATGTGCTGGGTCTAGAACTGGTCATGACCGAGGAGAGCGAGCGGAGCGGAGACGACCGCTCCAAGGCTCTAGGCGTGGCCAAGGCCAAGGTCAATCTCGCCATCCTCCGTGCTGGCGACGCCCAGGTCGAGTTGATCGAGTACGTCACCGCCAGAGGGCGGCCTTATGACCGCAACAACAACGACGTGGGCGCGATGCATATCGCCTTCCAGGTAAAAGACATCGACGCAGTATACCAGCGGATGCTGGACCATGGTGTGCGTTTCACTTCCCCGCCAGCGACCATTCCCGCTGGGCCGATGGAAGGCTGGCGATGGACCTACTTTTTCGACCCAGATGGTGTGTCGCTGGAAATCATACAAACGGTTTGATAACTCCCCTCCCTCGGGGGAGAGGAATCCTAGTTAAAAGCGAGGAAAAGTATATGGGCTACAAGCTGATTGACTTGAGCCAGGAAATCTACTCCGGGGCACCGGTATGGCCCGGTCACCCCGAGACCAAGATTACAGTCGTGGCCACCCACGAAGAGACTGTCAAGTCGGGGCAGTTCACGGAGAATTATAGCTATACCGCCGAAAAGATCGAGATGAGCACCCACGGCACAACGCATGTGGATTCGATCAGCCACATCGACCCCACCCCGGGCGCCCCTTCCATCGACAAGATCCCTCTGGATTGGTTCTACACCGGGGGCATCTGTATTGACCTGTCACACATTCCGCCCAAGAGCACCTATACGGTGGAGGATATCAAGGAGGCGCTGGCTAAGCACAGCCTGGAGATCAAAAAGGGCGACACAGTGCTCATGTATTCGGGTCACTATGTACGGACCTGGGGTGCCGATGCCTGGCTGACTGATTACTCTGGTCTGAGCCGCGAGGCTGCCGAGTATATCTATGGCGCGGGGGCGATCAACATTGGCCAGGACGCACCCAGCCACGACAGTTCCCAGACCACGAGCTATCCGGCACACCAGGTCTGCCGCGAGATGCAGACGCTGAACATCGAGAATCTGGGCAACTTGCGTCCGGTAGCAGGTAAGCGCTTTCAGTTCATCGGCCTCCCGCTCAAGATCCGCGACGGAAGCGGCTCGCCCATCCGAGCCGTGGCTGTGTTGGAGGACGAGGACCAGGAGTAATAGTTTCCGCACTGGTAGAGGCGAGGCATCCCTGGATACAGATTGTGCATGGCAACGTCTTGCAAAGAGCGAAAGAACGTTGATATGCACATCTTTTACCGGGAATGCCTCGCCTTTTATTTTTGGAGGGGACGATGGAAGTAATTCCCAGGGAAAAGCTAGAGGGTTTGCTGTCACAGTTTGCGCTGACCGATCAGGTGGCTGTCGTGACTGGCGGCAGCCGCGGGCTGGGACGGGGCATTGCCCTCGCTCTGGCAGCGGCGGGAGCGCACGTCGCACCGGTGAGTCGTACCCAGGCAGACGTGGATGCTGTGGCTGATGAGATTCGATCGTTAGGCTGCCGCGCCCTGCCCATAGCCGTCGACGTGACCAGCGAGGCGCAGGTCCAAGAGATGGTGCAGCGCGTGGTCGACGAGTTTGGACGCATTGATGTCCTGGTGAACTCCGTGGGCATCGTGATCCTCAAGCCCACCACCGAATTCCCGCTGGAGGAATGGCGCAAAGTCATCCGCGTGAACGTGGAAGGCACCTTTCTGTGCTGTAAAGAAGTGGGCAAAGTTATGCTCCAGCAGGAGCGGGGCAAAATCATCAACATATCCTCGGTGCGCGGCTTGCAGGGACGAGCCAACGATCCTGCCTACCCGGCCAGCAAAGGGGCTGTAAATCTCTTGACCAAGTCGCTGGCCATTGAGTGGGCCAGGAAAGCGATCACGGTCAACGCCATCGCTCCGACATTCATCCGTACCGACTTGAACGCCTTCATGCTGGATGATCCGTCTACGCGCGAATGGGTCTTGAGCCGCATCCCTATGGGCCGTGTTGGCCAGATCTGGGATCTGTTCGGTGCGGCGGTTTTTTTGGCCTCGCCTGCGTCCGATTTCATCACCGGCCAAATCCTCTACGTGGATGGCGGCTGGACGGCGGCGTAGCCATCCGATCCAAACAGGATTTGCCGCCGCTTGGATATTACAGGAATTCTGCCATGAACCACAACCGTGAGCACTGGGGCCGGGCGTCCAGGTATCTGCCGGGCGGCGTTTGTTCTTCAGCCCGAATCCACAAAGGGTTGGACGCTCCTTTCTACATTTCTCGTGCAAAAGGCAGCAAGGTCTACGACTTGGAGGGCAATGAGTACATCGACTTGTGTACTTCATTCGGTAGTGCACTGGTGGGGCATTCTCACCCGAAAGTGATCGGGGCCATCCATCAAGCGCTCGAGATGGGCTTGATGTGCGCCTACGAGAATGAATGGCAGGCCAGGCTTGCGCAGCGAATCGCAGAAGCAGTGCCTTGTATCGAAATGCTGCGCTTCACGCTGAGTGGCACGGAAACTACCTACTATGCCGTGAAGCTCGCCCGCGAATACACCGGGAGACCCCTCGTCGTCAAATTCGAGGGGCATTTTCACGGCTTTAACGATTACCTGGCATACAATTATTGGCCGTTACCAGGGGAGGCGTGGCCTCAAACTACACCGGCGGTGGCGGGGTTGCCGGAGTATCTACAACAGGGGTGCATTGTCCTCCCCTTTAACGATTTTGAAAGAGCAGAAGAGACCCTGGTCACCCGTGGTGAGGAGATCGCCGCCGTGATCTTGGAGCCCGTCAACTATAACAGCGGCACCTTGCTCCCACAACCCGGTTTCCTCGAACTGTTACGGCGCTTGACTGCGGAGCGAGACATTCTCCTGATCTTTGACGAGATTCTATCGGGATTTCGCACTGGGCCAGGCTGTATGCAGGCGACCTATGGTGTGACCCCCGATCTGTGCACGCTGGGCAAGGCCATCGGCGGGGGAACTCCCCTCAGTGTTTTTGGCGGAAAGCGACGGATCATGGAACACGTCTCGCCATTGGGCAAGGCGCAACACAGTGGCACATACAACGGACATCTGACGTCGATCATGGCTGGAATTGCTTTCTTTGAGGTCATTGGCGAAAGCGGATGCTACAAAGACCTGCTCTCACGCAGCCAGAGGCTCTACGATGGCATCGAGGAGATCATGCAACGACTCGACTTTGTTGGTCGTGTCCAAGGGCTAGGGGCGCGGTTTTCCTTCCTGTTCGGTCCGCCGGCCGAGAAAAATATCCTGAACTATCAGGATCTGATGGACAACCAGTGGCCACTGTTCCATCAATTCTGCGTGGCCTGCCTGCGTTACGGTGTCTACATCCACACGATGTGGCACCACGGTATCTCGGTGGCGCACACCGACAAAGATATTGATCGGGCGTTGGAAGGCATCGAATCTGCACTCAGGGACGTTTTGGCTGAAAGTCAAGATGTGCAACAAGCATAGGAGAAAGTCTATGAAAGCAGTTGTCCTCTATGACAAAACTGACAAGTCCGTTGAGATCCGCGATGTACCGGTACCCACTATCGGCCCTGAGGAGTGCCTGGTTAAGGTCAAGTATTGTGGTATCTGCGGCAGCGAGCCGCACCTGTACCATGGTCAGCTCACTCTCCTCGCCCGCCCCCCCGTAGTTCTGGGGCACGAGTGGTCGGGAGAGATTGTAAAGATCGGCGAACGGGTCAAAGGATTTGCCGTCGGCGACCGAGTGACCTGCGAAACGGCGGCAGAGACCTGCGGCACGTGCGCCTTCTGCCGTTCAGGCTCGTACAATGTCTGTCCAGAACGTCGTGCGTTTGGCTTTGCCGTGGATGGGGCATTTACCAAGTATGTCCGGGCCAGGTACCACAGGCTCCACCACATCCCCGAAGGCGTGAGCTTAAAAGCTGCAGCGATGACAGAGCCGATCTGCGTGGCCTACAACGCCGTGGCTGAAAAGAGCCGGATAAAGCCAGGCGACGTTGTGGTCATCATCGGCCCCGGGCCGGTAGGGTTGTTCTCACTCCAGGTAGCCAGACTGTCGGGTGCCGGCCAAGTGATCGTCACGGGTACCAGGCGCGATGCGGCTCGGCTCGAACTGGCAGCCCGACTTGGCGCGGATATCACCGTGGATGTCAGCGAGCAGGACCCGGTAGAGGTCGTCCGTGGACTCGGTGATAGACTTGGAGCACACCTGGTGATCGATGCCGCGGGCGTGCCGCCAGCGATCCAGCAGTCGTTGAAGGTTGTCCGCCAGAATGGACAAGTTACCAAGGTAGGCTGGTCCCTGCAGCCTGTTAATCTGACGCTGGACGAGATCGTCGCCAAGGCGATCACCTATCAAGGCACCTTTAGCCACACCTGGAACACGTGGGAAACCTGCCTGGAATTGATGCGCTTGGGCAAGATCGAGACCGAGCCTCTGCTCAGCGAGGTATGGCCCATTACACGCTGGGAGGAGGCATTCCACAAGCTCGAAACATTGGAGGCGCACAAGATCCTGCTATACCCGGTGGATTGACGCTTGTTCCCTTTTCGAGGGGAAGGATCGTAGGGGCGAGGTTACACTCTCACCCAGGGGCCCGATGGCGCTACCCACCAATCCCTCGACGACGTGGCCCTTATCCGACAGTTGCCGGGGGGGACCGTGCTCGTGCCTGCCGACGCCACCGAAGCCTACAAGGCCGTATTGGCCGCAGCCGAGATCACGACACCGGTCTACATCCGTCTGGGCCGGTACCCGACGCCCGTGATTTTCGATGAGGATTACCAATTCGAGATCGGAGCGGTACCGGTTATGCGTCAAGGCGATGACATCGTCATCTACGCCACGGGCATCATGACTGCCATAGCGTTAGACAGCGCCGAGATCCTCGCCGAATCCGGGATTGGGGCAACTGTGCTGAACATACCCACCATCAAGCCTTTGGATGCTGAGGCGATCCTTGGTGCGGCTGCGGGTAAGACACTGTCCGTGACGATGGAGGAGCATTGGATCAGCGGCGGATTGGGTAGTGCCGTGGCGGAAATCCTCGCTGAGGTTCGCAACACCCCTCCTTTACTCCGCATCGGTGTGCGGGATGAGTTTGGGCAATCGGCGACTGCCGACGAACTGCTGGAGCACTATGGACTGACACCCGCCCAGATGGCAGAGAGCATCCTCAAGGCTGCCCTGGCCGAAAAGCACATCTGTTCTGGGGCCAGCCAAAATGGATGTAGAAACACTCGTTTCAGATGGAAAGCGGGGCACTGATCCATCAGGATGCGGACAATTAACATCGGTATGGGAGCAATGCTGTTGGAATGCACCGGTATGCAGCCTTTTGCTCGTACTATCCAGCGTGAAATTGACATCTCGATTTTTAGTTGGGGCACGCTGCTGGATTATGCCTACTCGGTGGGTGGTCCACCGAGATTATTATGGACACGTGCGATGGAGATACGCAAATGAAAGCAATTCGACTAATCAAACCGGGCCAACCTTTGGAACTGCAAGAGATTCCCATCCCCCAGGGCGGTCTCAGAGACGTGCTGGTGCGGGTCAAAGCGGCGGGCATCTGCCACTCGGACGTCCACTACCGGGCTGGGGTCTCGCCGGCGTACCCACTCCCACTGACGTTGGGCCACGAAGTCGCCGGTGTCATCGAACAGGTGGGGGCGGAGGTCACCAATGTTCGAATCGGCGACCGAGTCTGCCTCCACTACATGGTCACCTGCGGTGACTGCATCTATTGCAGCCAGGGCAGCGAACAGTTCTGTACTTCGGGCCAGATGCTCGGCAAGAATCGAGACGGAGGCTACGCCGAAACCATCAGCATACCGGCCCGCAATGCCTTTCCCCTGCCGGACGAGATCCCCTTTGAATGTGGAGCCATCATGATGTGTTCATCGGCGACCTCGTTCCACGCGCTGCGCAAGAGCCGGGTAAGGGCAGGCGAGACAGTCGCCGTTTTCGGCGTCGGCGGGTTGGGTGTGTCGGCGGTGCAGTTGGCTCAGGACTTTGGGGCGTTGGACGTGTACGCGGTGGATATTAACGCCGACAAGCTCAAGATAGCCGAGAGATTTGGCGCTGTCCCGGTCAACGGGGCCGAGACCGACCCGGTGGCCGAGATCAAACGTTTGACCAGCGGCCGGGGCGTGGACGTGGCGCTAGAGTTGATCGGCCTGCCGTTGACGGTGCGGCAATGCGTTGAATCGCTGGCCGTCTTTGGGCGGGCGGTGGTGGTCGGCCTCAGCGACAAGACCGTCGAGGTTGACACCTACCGCGAGTTGGTATGCCGGGAAGCGGAACTCATCGGCTCGGCTGACCACCTGGCTCACGAATTGCCCACGCTCATCGAATTGGCTCGCCGGGGCACGCTGGACCTTTCCAGTGTGGTCACCGGCACCGTGCCCCTCGACGCCGATAGAATCAACGAAACGATGGATCGCCTCGAACGTTTTGGCGGCGATGTACGCATTGTAATCACACCTTGAACAGCAAAAGGAGCAGCAAACCGGCTATCCACGTAAGCCTGTGCTGGCCGAATAATACATCATACTCCAAAGACGAGCACAATTGTCGATGTTCGGCTTGGTTCAACCCGGGTTATTCGTCGTCTTCGATGATGCAACCGCTTCGCCCGATATGATCTGGACTCGCTGTTGGTCCCAGCATAGAACGGATGTATTATTCGGCCAGGACACGCTACTCGTGACAAGCGGCTTGCTGTCTCCTCGCAAGAGCGCGGCCCTGGACAATTACGCGGTCGGTGAGTCCGGGGTCAGTCGTGCTTTGTGCCGTCGGGCAGGATTGCGCCTGCGAGTGACGCGGCTTGGGCGAGTTGTTCGTCGGTCACGTTGGCCTCGGATAGATCAGCCTTGCTCAGATCGGCTAAGACAAGAATGGCATTCTCCAGATTCACTCTAGCCAACCTGGCGCTGCTCAAATTGGCCATAAATAGGTTGGCCTTACTCAGGTCAGCCCCGCCCTCGTCAGAGATAGTAATGTCTGGCTTACCGTCGGGGGTTACGCCAGACAGCAGCTCGATCTGCCCTCCACTCAGGTTAGCCTCGCGCAAGTTGGCCTTGTATAGGTTGGCTCCGCTCAGATTGGCCCCCTTCAAGTCAGCCTCGCGCAGATCAGCCCCGTGCAGATTGGCGTTGCTCAGGTCAGCGCCAGTGAGATTGGCTCTACGCAGATTGGCAAAACCCAGATCGGCTTCCGGTAGGTCCACCTCTTGTAGATCCTTTGCCTGCAAATCAGCCCGCCGCAGACTCTCTTTCCGTCCCGTAGCCACCCACTCCAGGGCTGTCTTGAGCCAGCGCCGCCGCTCCTCGCGCCGATACCGCAAGCCCCCAAACAAGTAGCTGAATCCTGCCTCGGCCAGGCCACCCAATACCGCACCCACGAAACCGATCAGGCCGCCTAACAGAAGGAGTTGTAGTTCCCAGTCCATAGTGTGCTGATCCTTCCCCTGTCCACGCTCAATTATCGCTCCTCCACAACACCGCCCTATCATCCCTGATGCGCTCACTGGCGCTCAGTATCTCCTCGCTCACCCAAGCGGGGGCAGCCTCTACGATTGCCCGCAACCGCCGCTTGTAGGCCGCCATAAGCAACCTGGCCAGCACCCGTTCAATCGGGCCAGTCGGCTCGATGGTGCCCAGGGTCTCAATTGCCCGCACCAGGGCGCGGTCCTTGCCCCACTTCACGGGTTGTCATCATTGTGGGTCTGCCAATAATCCCATACTCTCTCTTGTTCTTCTTTCACAAATTCCTCCTCATCGGCAGTCAATGCGGAATTCTGGTGGGCATCTGAAGGTCTTCTGAGATGCACAGGTATGCCGTCCAGCCCGAAAAAGCCACCGCCTGGATGTCCCTGGGGGCGGGTTTTTGTCTTGCTAGCCGCTAACACTACGATGGCCGATAGCCAGGGGCGGCCCTTAGAATGTTCATACCCGCTGATTTCTCCAACCACCCACCCAATGCCAATCCCTGGTTTGGGATGTCCGCGTGGTAGTCCAAATTCTCCCATCAATTCTCCATAAGTGATCGTTTCCCCTCTTATTGCCACTTCTATTAGCCTACTGCGTACATCTTCTCGCATTGTTACGCCTCCTCTGAGTTCTAATCCTATCAGGTTCGCGATTTCATCCAACGTGCGACGAGCCCGGCAGTGTTGCCCCCACGTTCGGTATCCACTTGGCTCAATCGCGCTCAGGGCCTCGATAGCACGGAAAAGGGCCTTGCCCTGGGCCATGATGTGATCGGTGTAGGTGTGGTGGTTTAAGGCAACAATAGCGTTTCTCCTTCAGGGACTGTTCTGGTTTGTCTATGAACAGCGTGGGAGTAAACCACTTCCAACTGCTTCTCCACCCCCTCAGCAGGATCATCTATTCCGAGAACCCTATGGCGTGCAGGGATTTCTAGTCTTCCTGATGATATAAGTTCTCTCAACCGCTGAGCAACATCTACTGTCACACTCCCTACACCGTATTTGGCAGAATGAATCACTAACCCCTCTTCCCTGAGTGCAGCCAGTCCCTGCTCCAGTAGTGTCCCAATCTCAGAAGAAACCCTGGACACTAGTTTCTGAGTTTCTTGTTCAGACCACAGTTCCTGAACGTGGCGGACGAACAAGTACGACGAAATGTACAACAGGGATACAGGGATTAGATTCGCAATAACATCTTGCGCAAGTTTGCAGAGTACATGAAGTACATTCTCGTCACTCGGCCTACCTGGTGTCACCAGACCAATACCCACATAGGCAGCTGCCAGGAAGACTACTAGAACACCAGCCAGCAAAAAGAGACTCTTGTTCAGTTCTTTCCATAACTCCCTCTCACGGTTGCTCGACATAATCACCTCCAGTTTCTAAAACCAAGAGAAGTGGTTTTAGTATATCCTCACTAGTGCAGAAGTCAACCTTGCGCCAGCAGCGCCGCAAGCCAAAACGCAAACCGCCCCAACCGTTGCAGGTCGGGGGGGGCTTGCGCGGAGCAGGCGACCGCCCCAGCGACCATAACTTAGGCGGTGCTGGCCTCCAAGTTGTCACTCTCACTGCCTAGCAAAGTACGAAATTCTACTTCAATAGCCTCTCTAATCGGTGGGATTTCTTGGACAAGGATTTTCGAGGCATTCTCTAGCTCTTGGGCAAGCTCGTCGCGGTAAGTCTCGTCGTCTGATGCCAGTTCTCTGGAAATATCGGCGCAACAGAGCTCAATGTAAGTTCGGAGAGACTGTCTGTGAAACTCTTTGATCTTGTCACACAAGCTTTCAGTCAAATAGATACGATGCTCATCAAAATATCTCCAGAATGCATCAACGGATTCTTTGGCAGTCTCTCCGTTTTCTCGCTCGGACTTACTGAGTATGTCCGAGCCCACGACATAGCTTAGAGAGTGCAGGCTGGTCTGGGCCTGAACAAGACACCGATAGAGTTCGGCTACTACTTCAGCTCGCTTCTCGTGCAGTTTGGCGAACCGTATTTCGTGCTCGAGTGTAGCCAGTTTCAACTCCGCACGCTGAAATTATGATATAAGCGCGCCCCTCCGCGACTGGCGCGCGGGCTCCAAAAGCGGTACAATTCCGCCTGGAGACCGTTTTTCGTATTGGGGGTGCGTATGGCTGGCAAAAAGCAGACGCAGGAAGAAGTTCGGCGTAAT
>JAUWOI010000352.1 GCA_030612185.1 Anaerolineae bacterium | reverse complement strand
GGGGAAAGAGGGGGGGCACGTTGTGCGCGAGGAGCGGGCCGTCTACCTGGCCCCGTTCTACTACGGTGCGGTCGGCGTCACCCGCCGCCTGCAGGCGCGGATCGAAAGCCCCGCCACACGCCTGGCCCCCTTCCGCAGCGTGGATTGGGATGCGCTGCTGGCCCAGGTCACCCGGGACTCCGCCGTCGCACTCTCGCCGCAGCAGCGGGAGGCGGTGCGCGCCGCGCTCACCCACAAGGTGACGGTGCTCACTGGTGGCCCGGGAACGGGCAAAACTGTCTCCGTGCGCACCGTCATCGCGGCGCTGGAGGCACTGGGCCGCCGCTATGCCCTCTGCGCCCCCACCGGCCGCGCCGCCAAACGTCTCGCGGAGGCGACAGAAAGATCGGCCAAGACCGTCCATCGGTTGCTGGAGTACTCCCCACTGGAGGGCTTTCGCCGCAACGAGGAGAACCCGCTGGAGGTGGACTGCCTCATCGTAGATGAGGCCTCGATGCTGGATCTGCTGCTGACCAATCACCTGCTCAAGGCGGTGGACCCAGCCGCACACGTCCTATTCGTCGGCGATGTGGACCAACTCCCCTCCGTCGGCGCGGGCGATGTCCTGCGTGACGTTATCGGGTCTGGTCGCGCCGCCGTCGTGCGCCTCACCACCATCTTCCGCCAGGCCGCCGACAGTGGCATCGTCGTCAATGCCCACCGCATCAACCGGGGGCAGATGCCCGTCCTCAACCGCTTCGACGATTTCTACTTCTTCTCCAAAGAGGACCCGCAGGAGGCCGCCGACATGCTTGTGGACATCGTGCAGCACCGCATTCCACGCAAGTTCGGATTGGACTCGGTGGACGACGTACAGGTGCTGGCGCCGATGTACCGGGGCGCGTGCGGAGTTACCAACCTCAATACCAGCCTGCAGGAGGCCCTCAACCCCGCTTCCTCGCACAAGGCCGAACGGCGGCTGGGCGGGCGGGTCTTTCGCGTGGGCGACAAGGTGATGCAGGTGCGCAATAACTACAATCGCGATGTATACAACGGGGACATCGGCCGGGTGACGGGGATAGACCCGGTTGGGCAAACGCTGGTGGTGGCGATAGACGGCCGGCCGGTGCTCTACGACTGGGGCGAGGCTGACGAACTGGTGCATGCCTTTGCTGTGTCGGTCCACAAGTCGCAAGGCGCGGAGTACACCGCGGTGGTG
Organism: Anaerolineae bacterium; assembly: GCA_030612185.1. The sequence goes on along the minus strand of JAUWOI010000352.1, from coordinate 3,988 downwards.
ATGCCAATGCTGACCCAGCACTACCTGATGCTACAGCGCAATCTGCTCTACACCGGTATCACGCGGGCCAAACGGCTGGTCGTGTTGGTGGGGACACGGCGGGCCATCGGCATTGCCGTGCACAACGACAAGGTGCGGGAGCGACACTCCGGCCTGAGCGTGCGGCTACGCGAAAGGTAATCCAGTTACGGGCTGTTCTTGAATATCAGCGGGAAGTAGCGACGCAGCGGCTCGATCTCCAGCCAGCCCCCTCGTTCCCACTCGCCTCCCGTCCCATCCTCCACGAAGACCTGGTTGTAGACCCAGCCGTGGCGTACTTCCGGAGGGGCGGAAGCCCGGTAGGTGATGGTGACAATCTCTCCCACGCCGGTCAGTCCCTCCCACGCCACGCCGTTGTCGGTCTCCAGCACGACGCCCACGCCGCCGGAGGAAGCGGAGCCAGGCACCAACTCCATCCCCGAGGGAAGCGTGTTGGAGATGGTTGCCGTGGATGCGTCGGCGACGCCGGTGTTGCGCAGCACCAGTGTGCAGGTGACGACTGCTCCAGGCCGCGCAGGAGACGGGGTGCACGAGAAGGCCGATGGGGAGAGGTCAGGCGCATCCACCCGCACGACAGCGGTGCGGTGGAAGCGGATGGCGTGATCCTCCAGTCCAAAGCGGGCGGTGTTGGCGATGTCTGTGCCGGCCGGCAGGCCCGTCGCGACGGTGACGCGATATGTAAAGGTGACAGCCGCGCCGGGGCCAAGGGGACCGCTCCAGGAGAGACGACGGGTGACCGGGTCGTAACTGCCGGGGCCGGTGACGCTGCCGGGGATGAGATGCAGGTCAGTCGGAAGGGTATTGGAAAGTGAGGCGGTGACGGTGGCAAAGCCATCGTTCTGCATCACCAGGGTGTAGGTGAGGGTATCGTTGGGGGCGACCGCTCCCCTGTCGGCAGCGAAGGTCGAGCCCCCCAGCCAACTCAGCCAGCCGGCGATGCGCTCCATCACCTCGGCCCGACCCGCCTCCGGCAGTGTCTCGAAGGGGAAGGAGAAAAAGACCGTCTTGTAGTCCCCCTCCCGCCGCGCCAGCGCGATGGGCTGGCGACCCTGATCGCGGAGGGAGACCGCCGTGCCAGGGGTAGGTACAAGCGCGTCGGACCAGTTGGTGAAAGGGTAGGACAGCGGGTAAGGTCCCAACCGGTCACCGATGAGGTTCTCCGGCACACCCCGCGCCAGAGTCGGCGTCACATCCTCGGTGTAGGTCAGCACGCCCAGGTAGTCCCGGCTGAAATCGCTACCGGAGTGGTAATACAGGTAGTCCTGGGCGGAGAGGAACAGCCGTCCGCCACCGTCCAGGTAGTCCGCCAGCATCAGCTCTTCCCCGTCAGTCAGCGGAGCGTACCAGTCGTAGCCGGTGAACCAGACGACGACGGGGTAACGTTGTAGAACGTTCAGGGGGGGACTGCCCTCCGGGGGCTCGCCGTGGTCCCATCCGGTACGCCAGTAGTCGTAGGGGAAATCGCCGGCCACCAACGCTGCTTCGTACTTGGCCTCCTGATCGTACCAGCGGTCGTCGTCCACCAGCAGCACCGGTGCAGGAACCTTGGTCGTGAGGGTGGCGCTTAGCACCAGCGCAGGCGAGAGTGACGAGCGAGCGGTGAGCGTGACCGCGTCGAGGGTGTCCCAGGTAGCGATGGCGGGGATGGTGACACTGAGGACGACAGCGCCCGAGGTGCAAGGAGCCAGGGCGAGCGCTGGGGCGCTCAGTTGGGTGTCCCAGGATGCACCATCGAGCGAGAGGCTCACAGTATCTGTGACACCTCTCTGACCCACGTGGCGCACCCGCAGCGCGTGGGTGACGACGGTGCCGGGGAGACCGATCCGCATCTGGGAGGCGGGCGTCAGTTCGAGCCCTACGTCCGGCGGCGGGGAGGTTAGCCAGTCCAGTGTCCGGCTCATCACTTCCCGCCGGGTGTCCGCATCGTTGATGCCCTCGAAGCCGAAGGAGAGGTAGATCACGCGGTAGTCCAGGCACGTGCCGACGCGCACGCCACCACACCCACCCTCCTGGTAGACCAGCACCGGCGCAGCCGCATCGGGGTCGGCGACGGCGATCTCGTCGGGGTAATCCTGGTTGTCGGCGCCACCCGCACCGGTGATGGTCAACACAAGCCCGGCGAAGATGTCACTCCCTAACCCCTCCAGCACCCGCGTTGGTGCGTCGTCGCTGACGTAGTCGGTTTTGAGATAGTCCCTGTAGTAGGCACTCCAATAGCCTATCACACCGCCGCCGTCCCAGAAGCCCACGTCCTGACCGGTCAGCAGCAGCAGCCCGCCTCCATCCAGGTAGCCAGCGAGGGCGTCCTGGGCACCGATGAAGCCCGGCGCATCCTCTGGGGCCGACCAGATGACGACGTCGTAGGGAGCCAGGCCGGCTGCGGTTGGAACGTCGTCGGGAAGGTGTTTGATGGCCCACTCGTCGTAGGCGTAGGCCAGTTCGTCCAGTGCCTGGCGGAAGTACTCGATTTCGCTCTCGTAGTACCAGCGACCGCTATCTACCAACAGGATGGACGGCGCGGGGGGCAGGGCAAAGTCGGCGACGGTGAGACTTCCGGCATCAACGTGCACGGTCCGGGTGACGATACGGTAGCCCAGGCTGCGAGCGCGGACGGTATAGTCACCGGACGGCAGAGCGAAAGCATACTGGCTGGCGGTGGTCTCAATAGGGGTGTCCAGAACAGTCACAATAGCCGTGACCGGGTTGCCGGTAGATGCGTCGGTGACAGCGCCGCGCAGCGTGCCGGTGGGAAGGGCGGTCAGGGATAAGTCCACCACGGTCGTCGTGTTGGTCGTCACCACGACTCCCCATGTCGTGGCCGGATCGTAGCCGAAGGCAGAGCCGGTCACGTCGTAGACGGTGGGGGCCAGTGCCAGGAGGTAGGCTCCGTCGTCGCCAGTCGTGGCCGTGCCGCCGCCACCTCCGCCGTGGGGCACGGCGGCGACAGTCGCCCCGGCGATAGGCGCGTCGTCGCCAGCGCGGGTGACAGTACCGGTGACGAAGCCGGGATGGACGACGGCGGCCACAGCGGCGAACCCATCCACCCGTCCCCAACCGCTGTCGTTGTTTGGCACCGGGACGGTGATGGGGACGGCGGTGCTGGTGATGATGTAGGCGATGCGGCTGATGCTCAACGTGGCACTGACCGAGCGCATGAGGGCGACGATGCCGGCGACGTGGGGTGCGGCCATTGAGGTGCCGTTCTTCTCGCCGTAGGCGCCGCCAGGCAAGGCGGAGCGCACGCCCACGCCCGGCGCGACGACGTGGGGGCGGATTTCGTCCCAGGGGGAGGGCCCACGGCTGGAGAAGTAGGCCACATCATCGTCGGCATCACTGGCACCAACGGCGAAAGCCTCCGGCAAAGAGGCGGGTGAGCCAACGGTGCCCCCGCCAGGGCCGTAGTTGCCGTTGGAGAAGACGACGAAGGTTCCAGCCGCCCGCAGTGCCTGAAGATCGGACTGGAAGGTGCTCAAGTACCCGTTGGAGTTGCCCCAGGAGCAGTTGACCACGTCGGGGGCTTGGGCAGGGTCGCCGCCGGGAGCCAGGAGCCACTGGAAGCCCTCGTGGATCCAGGAGTCGTAGCCGTATCCCTGATTACTGAGCACTTTGACCGCAATCCAGCGCGCTCCCGGTGCCACGCCGATACCATCCTGCCCGACGATAGTGCCCAGCGTGTGGCTGCCGTGCCCGTGGCCGTCCACCGGGTAAAGCGCGCCGCCTCCGGTGGCATCGTGCCAACTGTAGGTATGGTTGGCCGGGCCGTGGGGGTTGTAGCCCCGGTAGTTGGCCTGCAGGGCCGGATGAAGCCAGTCTCCTCCCGTGTCCATCCCGGCCACGACCGTCCCGGTGCCGCTGACGTGCAGCGTGTGCCAGACGTCGTCGGCGCGGACGCGGGCGACGCCCCACTCGGTGGTTGGTTGGTCGGTTAGTTGGTTGGTTGGTTGGTTAG